>NZ_DKHD01000029.1:0-76760 GCF_002453565.1 Pseudomonas sp. UBA6753
ACGGTTCCTGTGGGAGCGGGCAAGCCCGCGAAGGGCCGCAAAGCGGCCCCAAAATGCGTACGCGAACACAAGCCTCATCAAACCTGCGTCTGCAACCCCGCCAGATAATCGCCAAACCCTTCGCGGGCGCGGCTGTCGCGCCGGCTGCTGGTGGCCACGCTATGTCTGGCGGTCCATACAATCTGCGCACCACTGGCCTGCAGGTCGCTGACCAGTTGCACATCCTCATGCGCCGCCAGGGGCTGGAAGCCGCCCACCCGATCATAGGCGTCGGCACACACCCCCAGATTGGCCCCATGCACATGCCGATGCCCCTCACGTGCCTGGTAACGGCTGTGGTACAGCTTGCGCAAGGCCGCTGTCTGCCAGGGTTGCCAGTACTCGACGTGCACCGTGCCGCACACCACCTCGGCCCCGCAGGCCAGTTGCGACAGCAGCCAGTGCGCTGGCACACGGCTGTCGGCATCGGTGCAGGCCAGCCACTGCGCGCCGCGCTCGACCATGTATGCCGCGCCCACGCGGCGGGCCATACCGACGTTGCCGGCATCCACCGTCAGCACCTGTACACCGAAACGCCTTGCCACGGCGGCGCTGCCATCGCTGCAGCGGTCCAGCACCACCAGCACCTCCACCTGGTGCCCCGCCTGCTGCGCCTGCAGGGCGGCAGCCAGTACTGCCCGCAGGCAGCGCCCAAGGCGTCGGGCCTCGTTGTGGGCCGGGATCACCACGGCAATCATGGGCAGGTCTCGTCGAGGTCGACCACGCTGGGCTGAGAGGCCCAGTACTCCAGCACGAAGTCCGCCTCGTCATGCTGGAACTGCAGATACAGCGGCAGGTGCCGGGCCAGCATGCGGTGCACTTCACGCCCGTCCTGCGGGCAGCCGGCGATGGGATGCTTCCAGTGGCAGACCAGCAGCCCACCGTCGTAGGTCAGGCTGGCCACCGACTGTTCGATCACCTGCAACCAGTCGGTCGGGTCGAGGTAGTAACCCACCTCGCTCAGCACGATCAGGTCGAAATGCCCATGCGGCCAGTCCGAGGGCAGCCGCGCCAGTTCCACCGAGACATTGCTCAGTCCAGCCAAGCGTTCACCGGCCAACGCTACCGCAGTAGGGTCCAGGTCCTGGCACAACAGGTTGGCACAACGCTCGGCCAACAAGGCGCTGAGCTCGCCATTGGCGCAAGCCGGCTCGAACACGCGCTGGTAGCACTGGCGCGGCAGGCTGGCCATGACCAGCTCGCGCTTGCGCTTTTCGTACCAGCGGGTGCGAAAGGCCCAAGGGTCTTCACTGGTGGCGTACAGGTCGGCGAAATACTGTGGGTCGAGGCTCATGACAACTCCATTTACAGGAACACCAGTTCGAAAGGTTGCAGCAGACAATCCAGCAAGTTCGGCGGCAGTACGGGCGGGCGCTGGCCATCCGGCTCCAGTTGGCTGACATGGGCGGCCAGGGCCTTGCGCTTGCGGGCCAGGCTGGCCTCGTCCAGCTGGATGCGGTGGGCCCGCGGCCAAGGCAGGCGCGGGTCATCCGGTTGCGCCCAGTGCCAGGCCCACACGGGTACCTCCAGGCATTGCACCTTGCGCATCCGCGCCGCCTGCGCCGCAGCCCGGCCCACTGCCTCGTGGTCACAGTGGCCATCGCCGCTCCAGGTGGCCATCAGCAGGTCGTCAGGCCTGAGCAACTGGCTCAGGTGGTTGAGCAGAAACGCCTCGTCACGTGGCAACGCGCCGTCTTTGAGGTGGAGCCGCCGCCAGTCCAGGCGGCCGAGGTCGAGGTCAAGCTGTTGCAGCGCATGGCGGCTTTCCAGCGGCCTTTGCCGGCGCAGGCGGTGTTCGCTCCAGTGGGTAGAGCCGGGGTGGCTGGCTTCACCATCGGTGGCGGAGATCAGCACCAGGTCGTCTTCCCGGCCATGAAAGCCCGCCAGCAGCCCGCCGGCCATGAGAATTTCATCATCGGGGTGCGGAGCCAGCAGTACCAGGCGGCGGCCTGGCGGGCACAGCTGCTGCGGGGTGATCCAGGTGGCCCTGGCCAGGTGCGCGGCCTGCTGCCAGGCCGCCCACGGCGTACCGCTGTTCGCCTGGATCAGGTTCTGCCTCATAGCTGCCAGACTCCCGCCGGCCGTTGTGCCAACTGCTCGCCGAGCGCCGCCAGGTCGCGCTCGGCATGGCTCTGGCGCAGGAACACCGGCAAGTCGGCGCTCAGCCGGGCAAAGTGGTTGTCGCGACAGAAAGGCGTGGCGCCCAGCGCCCGGCCGACGTGGTGGATCACCTGCTCCACGGCCTGTTCCACCTGGGCGCGGGTGCGGCGCACTTCGAAGCTGGCATCTGCGCCTGGCTGGCGGTCGATCCACGCCGCGCATTCGCGCAGTGCCGCCCTGGCGCCGTACAGGGCGGCGTCGACCGCGCCCAGGTGAGCATCGGCATGTGGGTCGAGGCGGGGGTTGCGGCAGTGTTCGCGCAGGTAATCGGCCAGGGCTTCGGCGGCGCCGTACCAGCAGGCCGCAATGCCAGCGCCGCCATGCCAGAACCCGGGGCGTGACAGGTATTGCCCGGGGCGGCCGATGGCGATGCCAGGGGTATGGTGGAATTCGACTTCGACACTGGCGGTGGTGGCCATGCCGATGGCCTGCCAGCGGTCTATGGCAAGGCCCTGGCTGGGATGGGACAGTTCGATGGCCACCAACTGGGGCTGGTCGTGCTGGTCCCAGGCCGTGACCAGCGCCCGGTCGATCTGCAGTGCGCCCGAACACCAGGCCTTGCGACCCTCCAGGCGGACCTGGTCGCCATCTCGGGCGACGATGCAGGCGCGGGCATCCGGCGGTTCGGCGGCCCACACGCCCCATATACCCTCGGCAGCGTGGTGCGCCGCAGCGCATTCGGCAAGGATCGCCAACGCGTCGGTGTGGCCCTCGTACAGCTTGGCCAAGGCGAGGTCACAGCCTGCCACCCGGGCCAGGGTTTGCCAGCGCCGTAGCGTATTGCCCTGGCCGGGCAGGGGCAGCAGGTCGAGGTGGTCGGCTTGCAGCGCCTGGATCAGCTGCGGCAACTGGGTATCCAGGTTGAGCGGTTGCTGCCGCTCGCTGAAGGCTCGCAGCAGGCGATCGAGGTTGGTCAGGTCAAAATCCTGGACGATGCTCATGGGCTCGGCTCCTTGGTGAGGCACTGCGGGCGTAGTGCTGGAGGCAAGCCGTCATCAGGCCAGCCCCAGCTGCTTGCGCATGCCCACGGTGATCGATTGCCTTGTCTTGCCATACTCCGCCCAGGGGTCGTCCACCTCGCCCAGGCGTTCAAGCACGTTGCCGATGTTCCACTGGTTGGCGCCCTTGAGTTGCGGCAGCTCCTCGCGCCAGATCGGCACGGATACCGGCAGGCCTTCGCGGGCGCGCAGGGTATAGGCGCAGGCGGTGGTCGCGCCCTTGCCGTTGCGCAGGTAGTCGATGAAGATGCGCCCGATGCGATTCTTGGGCCCGGATACGGCACTGAGCCTGTCGGGGAACAGCCTGGCCAGGTAATCGACGATGCCGTGGCTGAACGCCTTGACTTCATCCCAGCTGGCCCGCCGGGTCAGGGGCACGACCAGGTGCATGCCTTTGCCGCCACTGGTCTTTAGAAACACCTTCAAGCCCAGTTCATCCAGCAGCGTCAGGGCCAGTTGGGTCGCTTCGAGCATGGCCTTCCACGGCAGCGCCGGGTCCGGGTCGAGGTCGAGGACGAAGCGGTCGGGCTTGTCGAAGTCCTTGTCGGTGGCGTTCCAGGTGTGCAGCTCGATCATGTTCATCTGCACGGCACCCAGCAAGGTGTCGGCGCGGTTGACGACCATTGCCGCCTGGCCGGCCTCGGCCTTGTCGTAGCTGAGCACGTTGGGCAGATGCAGTTGGCCGGCGTTCTTCTGGAAGAACAGCTCCCCGGCCAGGCCATCCGGCGCGCGCACCAGCGCCACCGGGCGGTGCTCGAGCTGGGGCAGTATCCACTGGCTGACGGCGGCGTAGTACTCGGCGACCTCACGCTTGGTAACGCCGCTGGTGGCGTCGACCACCCGCTCGGGGTGGGTCAGGCGCAGCTCGCCCAAGGCCTCGGGGGCCTTGGCCTGCTTGCGCTTGGGCAGGGTCTTGGCGGGCATGCTGCGCTCCAGGTCGATGGCGGTAGCCGGTTTGTCATCGCGCAGGCCGTGAAACACCGAGTGGCGCACGATGCCGTCACGGGTCATCTGGGCATAGGCGACTTCGGCCAGCAGTTGCGGTTTCAGCCAGTGCACGCCCCGGGCTTCGGCCCCGGTAGGCGGGTTGGGCAGGGCCGGCCCGGCGATTTCCAACGGTTTCAGCCGGGCATGGATGCTGGCCAGCGTGGTTGCACTGAAGCCGGTGCCGACCTTGCCGGCATAGCGCAACTCGCCGCTGTCGTTGTCGTGCAAGGCCAGCAGCAGGGCGCCGAAACCGCTGCGGCTGCCTTTGGGGTCGGTGTAGCCGACGATCACGAACTCCTGGCGCTGCTTGCACTTGAGCTTGATCCAGTCGGGGCTGCGGCGGCCGCTGTAGGGGCTGTCGACGCGCTTTCCGATCAGGCCTTCGAGTTGCAGCCGGCAGGCGCTGTCGAGCAGGGATTCGACGGGCTGGTCAAAGTCGGCGGAGTACTTGAGTACGTCCGATTCGTTGTGTTCCAGCAACTGCTGCAAAGTGTTGCGCCGGTCCTGCAGCGGTAACTGACGCAGGTCCTGGCCGCCCAGGAAGGGCAGGTCGAACAGGTAATAGGTGATGTGCTCGTCATGCTCGGTGTCGAAAGCGTTCTGCAGCGCCTGGAAGTCCGCCGTGCCGTCTTCGCCAGCCACCACCACCTCGCCATCGAGCCAGGCCGAATCGAGGCCCAGCGCACGCAAGGCGGCAACCTGCCTGGGCATCTTGCCGCTCCAGTCATGGCCATTGCGGGTGAACAGGCGCACGTCATCACCGTCGATGCGGGCAAGGATGCGGTAACCGTCGAACTTCACCTCGTAACGCCAGTCGCCACTGGGCGGGGAGTCGACCAAGGTCGCCAGTTGTGGCTGCAGCTGTGCCGGCAACGGCACCTTCCGGCCTTTGCTGGCGGTTTTGCGACGTGGCGCGGCGGCCTTTTTTGCTGCCGGCTTGCGCGGCACCAGCGTGCGGTCGCTGAGCACGCTGTCGGGCTGGGCGTCGACGATGCTGTAGTCGGCTTCGCTGCGCGCCTGGCTGTCGTGCGACTTGACCAGCATCCACTGCTCCTTCTTGCCGGCCAGGTGGGTGCGGAACAAGTTCCATACACCGCCGAGCTTTTCGCCTTGCAGGCGAAAACGCAGCTTGCCCTTGGCATAGGCCTCACGCGCATCGCCTTCGGGCTCCCAGATGCCCCGGTCCCACACGATCACGTCGCCCGCGCCGTAATGGCCTTCGGGGATATGGCCTTCGAAGTCGGCGTAGTCCAGCGGGTGGTCCTCCACGTGCACGGCCAGGCGGCGCACCTTGGGGTCCAGCGACGGCCCTTTGGGGATGGCCCAGCTTTTCAGCGTGCCATCGAGCTCCAGGCGGAAGTCGTAGTGCAGGTGGCTGGCATCGTGCTTCTGGATGCAGAACTGCAGCGCGTGGGCCCGCTTGCCACGGCTGCGCTTGCCGCTGGGCTCGGGCGTGGCATTGAAGTCGCGCTTGCGCGCATATTCCTGCAGGGGCTTGGCCATGGCGGGCTCCGGGCGGTTCGCAGTCTCTAATCTGGGAGGCAGCGGCCCGGGCGGTAGTTCAAAAAAACTCTGAATCTTCCAGCAGCTGGTGCAGTCGACCGAATGAAGCCACCTGACGGAGAACGCACATGGCCCGAGCAGATGAACCGAAGCCGTATACCCCCACTGAAATCGACGACACCGAAGACCGCATGGGCAGCGTGCATGAACTGGACTTCGACGAGCGCCTGGATGAACGCGAGGGGCGTGTGGGTGACGAGCGACCGGCCGCGGACGTGGCCCGCGAGTTCCCACCGCGGCGCGTGGCCGAAAGCGGCATGACCGGCGGCGAGGCGTTGAGCGACAGCCTGCACGAGGACAACGTCACTTACGACGACCTGAGCCCGGACACCTTGCTGGATGAAACCGGTGCCCGCGACCCGCATGAACCGGGCGGCAGCGGCGGCCCTGCAGACAAGACCCTGAGGCGGGTAGAGGCCAACGAGATTGGCGGCGGCATAGGCCTGGACGAAGCCGAACTGGCCCGCTCCGCGCCGCTGGATGGAGAGCCTTGGGCCGATGATGTGATCGATGACGAGGAGAGCAAGCCATGAACGAGGTACGTTGTGCCTGTGCGCATTGTTCCTGCACCGTGGATGCCAATGCCTTGCAGCTCGAAGGCAAGGTGTATTGCTGCGAGGCCTGTGCCAGCGGGCATCGCAATGGCGAGCCGTGCCGGATGCCTGATTGCCACTGTGGCGAAAAGACCGGGGAAAGCGCGGTGGACAATGCGCTGGACGAGACCTTCCCGGCGAGTGACCCGATTTCGCCCTGAAGCCTGAGGGGCCTCGCGGCCAGGACATCATTATTTGATGCAACTGCCGTGGATGCCTGTTCTGGCCCTATCGCCGGCAAGCCAGCTCCCACAGGGTCCCTGCTAATTCAAAGAGTTATGTGCAGTTCTATGAGAGCTGGCTTGCCGGCGATAGGGCCCGAGCAGGCAATACAGTTGGCTCAGTGAGTCTGCCAGATGCCGTTGCTACGCTCGCAATCGGTGCGGGCCTGGCCCAGGCTGGGGGTGTCGTAGTAGTAGGTGATCACCCGTGCATCCTTGGGCAACGCCGGCTTGTCACCGCCAGCTGCCTTGGGGTTGGCCAATGCCTCCTGGGTCAACGGCGCGATGCAACTGCCGACGCTGCCATCCGCACAACGCGCGACCTTGTGCTTTTCGCTGTTGAGCATGTCCTTGCTCTCGTTGCTGCATGACCAGTTGATCGCTTCGGCGGGCAGGTTGCTGTAGCTGTAGCAGCTGTGCCGCTCCACCGGCGTTACCGCCTCGCTGGAGGAGCGGGTAAGCACGTTGCAGGCTTCGGCCAGGGCCTGGCCGCTGACCAGGCTCGCCACCATCAGTATCAACATCGGCTTCAAGACAGCGCCACGCATTTGCCACCTCCCGGGCCACTGGCCCTCGATAGGTCTAGGCAGGCTTGTCGCGCCGGCGCATGGCCTTGGCGCGTTTCTCCAGGATCAGGTAGGTCAGCACCGCCAGCAACAGCGGCACCAGGTAGTACAGCGTGCGGTAACCCAGCAGGGCCGCCACCAGTGTGCCCTGGGCAATCTGCCCATGCAGCAGGGCCAGGAACACCGTTTCCAGCACACCCAGCCCGGCCGGGATATGCGCGACCACACCAGCCACGCAACTGATCAGCAGGATGCCAAGTATCGACGGGTAGAAGGCTTCGCCAGGCAGCAACCAGAAGATCAGCAGTGCCATCAGCGCCCAGTTGCTGGCACCCAGTACCACCTGGCACAGCGCCAGGCGCAGCGACGGCAGCGTTACCTCATGGTCGCGCCAGCGCCAGGTGCGCTTTTTGGCGAAACCACAGGCCAGCAAGTAGCCTGCGGCAATCGCCAGCAATACCAGGCCGATCAGTTGCAGGCCGCTGGCGCCGACCGCCCAGTTGGCGGGCAGCTCGACCAGGCGCAAGGCGAACACTGTGCCAGCCAGCAGCATGTAGCCCATCCAGTTGGTCAGCAGGCCCAGGGTGAGGATGCGCGTGATGGTCGCCGTGTCCAGACCCAGGCGGCTGTAGAGCCGGTAGCGCAAGGCAACGCCACCCACCCAGGTGGTGAAATTGAGGTTGAAGGCATAGCACACGAAGGCAACCGGCAACACTTGGCGGGCCGGCAGGTGGTGGCCGGTGTAGGCCCGGGCCAGCAGGTCGTAGCTGGCGAACGTCAGGTAGCTGCACCCGGCCAGCACCAGGCCGATGGCCAGGGTGCCGGGCTTGTAGGCCAGCAACGACTGGCGCACTTCGTTCCAGTCCAGGTTGCGCGCCAGCAGGTACAGCAGCGCAGGGATCAGGATCAGGAATGCCAGGGTGAACAGCCGCTTGCCCCAGATTTGCCAGTGTTTTCGCGCCATCAGGTCTTGCCCTCGTGATAGTCAACCTGTGCCTCGGCCTCCGGCTGCACCGAGCGCAGGTGCTGACGGTGCGCCGGGAACCAACCGGCAATCCGCGGGAAATGGCGGATCACGTGGAAACACACGAAAATCAGTGGTGCCCGCCACCAGTAGCCGCGAACCATGCGTTCCAGGGTGACCGGCTTGCATTGTTCGCGGGCCAGCGCCTGCAGGTGCTGGTTGAGCTGCTGGTTGAAGGCGCGGTCACGGATGAACAGGTTGGCTTCAAGGTTGAACGACAGGCTGAGCGGGTCCAGGTTGCTGGAGCCGACCGTGGCCCACTCATCATCCACCAGCGCCACCTTGCCGTGCAGCGGCCGTTGGCAATACTCGTGAATGGCCACACCGTCGCGCAGCAGGTAGTTGTAGAGCAGCCGCGACAGCGCCCGTACCCAGCGCATGTCTGGCTGGCCCTGCAGGATCAGCCGAACCTCCACGCCGCGCCGGGACGCATTGCGCAATTCACGCATCAGCCGGTAGCCCGGGAAGAAATACGCATTGGCCACCACGATGCGCCGCCGGGCACTGCGAAACGCCTGCAGGTAGTGGGCCTCGATATCGGTGCTGCGCACCTTGTTGTCGCGCTCGACCAGCACGGCGGTGCAGGTACCGGCAGGCTCGGTCAATGGCCTTACCGCGCTGGGCGGCTGCAGCACCGGTGACATCAGGCGCTTGCTGGCGGCATGAACCTGTGCCACCACTGGGCCGACGACCTCCACGGCATAGTCCTGCTTGGCCATGGGACCAAAGTCGCCCAAATGGTCGGCGCTGTAGTTGATGCCGCCAATGAAGGCCCGCTCGCCATCGACCACCACTATCTTGCGGTGCAGGCGCCGGAACAGGTTGGTGCGCATGCCCACCAGCCGCGGCTGCGGGTCGAAGGCGTGGAAACTGACCCCGGCATCGGTCATGGCCGCAATGAAGGAGTCGGGCAGGTCGGCCGTGCCGTACCCATCCACGGCCACTTCGACACGCACGCCGCGGCGGGCGGCATCGATCAGCACCTGCTGCAATTGCTGGCCAACCTTGTCATCGAAGATGATGAAGGTCTCCAACAGGATTTCCTCCCGTGCCTGGGCCATGGCCTCGAACACGCGGGGGTAGTATTGCTCGCCATTGATCAGCAACTGCACGCTGTTGCCGTCTACCCAGGGTCGGTTCACAGTTTGATCTCCGAAGCCAGAGGGGCGTGGTCGGAAAGGTGCGACCACGGGTACATGGACAGCACCTGGGCCGTGCCGGGCATGGCGTTGCGCAGGTAGATGCGGTCCAGGCGCAACAGCGGCAGGCGCGCCGGGAAACTGCGTGCCGGGGTGCCGAAATGCTCGCCGAACGCTTCCACCAGGTGTTCGCACAGCACCGCATCAGCCTTCAGCCGCCAATCGTTGAAATCGCCGGCAACGATCACCGGGGCCTTGGGCGGCAGGCTGCCCAGCAGGTCCAGCAGCAGCTTCACCTGGCGTTGCCGGTGGGCCTCGCGCAAGCCCAGGTGCACGCACACCGCATGCACCTGGTCATGGCCAGGCACTTCCAGCTGGCAATGCAACAGGCCGCGCTGCTCGTTGCCCTGCACCGAGACGTCCAGGTTGTCGAAGCGGCTGATGGGGAATTTCGACAGCAGCGCGTTGCCGTGGTCGCCATGGGGGTATACGGCATTGCGGCCGTAGGCGAACTGCGGCCACATGCTGTCGGCCAGGAACTCGTACTGTGGCGTATCCGGCCAGGCCGGGTGGCGCAGGGCATGTTGCTGGTGGCTGCCGTGCACTTCCTGCAGGAACACCAGGTCGGCGCCGGTGGCGCGCACGGCTTCGCGCAACTCGGGCAGGATGAAGCGCCGGTTGAAGAAGGTGAAGCCCTTGTGCACGTTCAACGTCAGTACATTCAGCCGACGCACGGCAGTGATCTTGTCGATGATGCAGTGCGGGGCAGGCAGGGTCCTGTTCACAGGGTCACCTCCGGCACCACGCCAGGCTCGGTCATCAGCTCATGGTCCAGCGACAGCTTCTGCAACAGGCGCCGGGCGTCATAAGGCGCATGGACTTTCTGGTCGTTGTCGAAATAGCAGTAGACGTCACGGGCGGCGCGCCGCGGTGGCGGCCCTGGCACCACCAGCTGGGCATCGTCGGCCTGGCGGCCCTGGCTCCAGTGCTGGATGCGCTGCTTCCAGCGCCGCAGCGCCTGGGCGGTATAGCCACTGCTGTACAGCTCGACATCGCCATGCAGGCGCATGTACACGAAGTCGGCGGTAAGGTCCTCGACATAGGGCCATTTACCGGCACTGTCGGCCACTACCAGCGCTACCCGGTGCTTGCGCAGCAGCTTGATGAAGGCTTCGCACAAAAAGCTTTCGTTGCGGATTTCCACCGCGTGGCGAAGCCGTGCGTTGCCCTTGATATCGGTGCCGCCGTTGTCCTTCAGGTGTTGCGCACACCCCTGTGCGCATTCGCGGGCCTCCTTGCGGCTGTGCGGCAGCAGTTCGAGAAAACGGGCGAAGCGGGCCTCGTCGAACTTCATGTTCGGCGGAAACTGCCACAGGAACGGGCCCAGCTTCTTGCCGAGCAGCAGCGGCCCGGAGGCGAAGAAATTGGCCATGGCCTCTTCGATATCCTTCAGCCGCCGTACATGGGTGATGTAGCGCGGGGCTTTTACCGCGAATACGAAGCCAGGCGGCGTTTCGTCATGCCAGCCCTGGTAGCGTTCGGGTGTTTGCAGGCTGTAGAACGAGCCGTTGATTTCAATGCTGTTGACCGCTCGCGAAGCGAACGCCAGTTCGTTGTCCTGGGGCAGGCCCTTCGGGTAGAAATCCTTGCGCCACGGGCCGTAGCGCCAACCTGAGATGCCGATGCGGATATCGCTCACGCTGCCTTCCTCATTGCCGGGTCCTTGTTCGGTCACTCTGAAAGTGCGACCGGTCAACAGCGGCCAGGGTTCAGCACGGTTGACCAACGGAAAAGGCTGATGCCGCGCGGAACTTTGCGGCCCGCGGCGTTTCCACCGCATACCTGCTACGAGGAAGGGCGCCAGGATGAAATTCGACCGTTTCGCCCAATGGCTGGCCAATTGGGCCGGCCGCCCGCTGACTTTTGGCATCGCCTGCCTGCTGATCCTGATCTGGGCAGTGACCGGGCCGCTGTTCGGCTTCAACGACACCTGGCAACTGGTGATCAACACCTCGACCACCATCATCACCTTCCTCATGGTGTTCCTGATCCAGAACACCCAGAACCGCGACAACGACGAGCTGCACATCAAGATCGATGAGCTGTTGCGCACCACCCAACAGGCGCACAAGGCGCTGCTGGACCTGGAAGACATGGACCCGGCCGAGCTGCATGCCCTGCGCAAGCAGTACCGGCAGATGGCCGGGCAGGGTGACGATGCGCAGAAACCCAAGGAATGACCTGCCAACCCTGGAGGCAAGCATGGCCAGACATATCGTCCACTTCACCGGGCCTATCAATTCATCCACCTGCGGCAACCTGATCAACACCTGTTCGCGGGCGTTGCAGCAGGGGGCCGAAGTCCTGCAACTGAACATCGCCACCATGGGCGGCGAGTGCAGCTACGGGTTTACCTTGTACAACTTCCTGCGGGCGTTACCGGTCGAGGTGCATACCCACAACCTCGGCACGGTGGAATCCATGGGCAACATCCTGTTCCTGGCCGGGGATCGGCGCACGGCATGCAGTTACAGCAAGTTCCTGTTCCATCCGTTCCACTGGACCTTGCATGGCTCGGTCGACCACTCACGCATGGCCGAATATGCGATGAGCCTGGACTATGACCTGCGCCTGTATGCACAGATCGTCGCCGAGCGGACCGAAGGGGCGGACGAGGTGCTGGATGTACCGCGGTATCTGATGGCCTACCCGCGGATACTCGGGCCCCGGGAGGCATTGGCGAACGGGATGATCCATGCCATTGACGAAATGCCGATCGAGGCCGAGGCGTGTCAGTGGAGCGTGCATGCCTAGCGGATTCCTGTACCGGCCTCTTCGCGGGCATGCCCGCTCCCACAGGTTCAGCACATGCCTCAGAAGCGGTGGAGCACCTGTGGGGGCTTGCCCGCTCCCACAGGCATTCCACCGAACCTGTGGGAGCGGGCAAGCCCGCGAATGGGCCGGCACAGGTGAAGAAGGTCTACCTCACTGACGCCGCCGTAGCCCGGTCACAGGCCAGCAACGAGCGGATCAGCAGCTTGATCTCGTCCTTGAGCATGGGCACCTGGTCCGGGTGAGCGAACCGGCAATCGGCAATTTCATGCAGCGCCTTGGGGTGCGGGGCGTCGGCGAACTCCGCCTCGAACACATAATGCATGCGCTCTGCCGCTTCATGACGCATCAACAGGGTCAGCGATTCTGCCTGCAACCCGGTTTCCTCAAGCAATTCACGCTCCGCTGCCTGCACCGGCGTCTCGCCGGGCTCTATCTTGCCGCCGGGCAGGGTCCAGGCGGCGTTGGGCTTTCTCACCCACAACCATTTATGGGTTTGTTTGCCATGCCGGCAGATAATGGTGGCGCGATGCTTGACTGGCTTCATTCAGGCTCCTGGGCGAATCCCTCATTCCATGTAGATTCGGCCCCCGGCAGCAATGAACGTTGCGTTTAAAGCGACCAACGGTCAGTAAGGCACCGAGCCGCTCAGCGCCTCGATGGCCTCCACCAGTTCGTCATAGCCCACCGGCTTGTTCAGGTGCCGGTCGAAGCCTGACTGGCGCGACTTGTGCTGGTCGGCGCTGGCACCATAGCCGGTCAGGGCGATGGCCGGGGTATGGCGCAGGTGCGGGTAGCCGCGCAGGGCCTTGATCAACGCATGGCCGTCCATTATCGGCATGCCGATATCCGAGAGGATGATGTCGTATTCCGCACCCGCAGCGGCATCCAGGGCCTCACGTGGCTTGCTGAAGGCATTGACGCTGGCACTCTCCATTTCCAGCAGCTCCTGCATTACCGCCAACACCTCTACAGAGTCATCCACCAGCAACACGCGAATTCCATCCAGGCGGCCCACGCTCAGCGGCTCCGAGCCCTGTATACGCTGCGGGCACTGCGTATCGCAAAGGGGCAGGGTGACCGTAAAGGTGCAGCCCAGCCCAAGCCCCGGTGATGCCGCGCGCACTTTACCGCCATGGGCCTCGACCAGTTGCCGTACCAGCGACAGGCCGATGCCCAGGCCTTCTCGGCTGTGGCTGGCCTGCTGCGGCGCAGCCTGCCTGAACAGGTCGAAGATATGCTCGAGGCTGTCGTGGCTCAGGCCCACGCCATGGTCGATCACTTGCAGGCGTGCGCTATCCTCGTCGTGGCTCAGCACCAGGCGTATCTCGTTGCCCGCCGGGCTGAACTTCAGCGCGTTGTTCAGCAGGTTCCAGATGATCTGCTCCAGACGGGTAACATCACCCTCGATCATCATCGGCAGGTTGTCGGCGGGCAGCTCCAGGCGAACCGGGCAGGGGTGTTGCTCGCTTGATACCACGTCATGGATGCCCTGCAGGAGGGCCAGCAGGTCCACCGGTTCGGTCTTGAGTTTGAGCTTGCCAGTGCGAATGCGCGCCACATCCAGCAGGTCGTCGATGATCCGCGCCTGACTGGTTACCGCATCACAGATGGTACCAACGGCCTTGCTCGCTGCACTGATGTTCCTCAGCGACGGCAGGCGGCGCAGGATCTCGGCATTGAGCTGGATCAGGTTGAGCGGGTGCTTGAGTTCATGGGACATGACGGCGAAGAACTCGTCCTTCATGTGGCTGGTGCTCTGCGTCTCGGCCAATTGCTTGCTAAGGCGCTCTTCGCCCAGGCGCACGCGCTCTTCGGCGGCATGGCTGCTGCTGATGTCGATGAAGGTAAGCACCGTGCCGTCGATTTTCTGCTCGCTGGAGCGGTAGGGCAGCAGGCGCGCCAGGTACCAGTGATCACCCTGGCCACCGATTTCACGCTCGATGATGGCCTCGCCCTGGGCCACCGCGCGGGCATCGTCGGCCAGTGCCGGGTAATCCAGGCGGTGGGTGATGTCGAGCAGGGAGCGGCCGGTATCGACTGGCAGGATATTGAACAGGTCGGCGGCGCGCGGCGTGAACCAGCGAATATGCAGGTTGCGGTCGACGAACACCGTGGCGATCTCGGTGCAAGCGATCAGGTTGCTGAGGTAGTCGTTGACCTTGTCGGTTTCCTCGACCTTGTTCTTCAGCTCGTAGTTGACCGTGAGCAGTTCCTCGTTGATCGACTGCAGCTCTTCCTTGCTGGTTTCCAGTTCTTCGCTGGCCGAACGCAACTCTTCGTTGATGGCCTGCATCTCTTCGTTGGAAGCCGTCAGCTCCTCGCTGGAGACCTCGGACTGCTCGATGGTTTCCTGCAGCTGCAGGCGAGTGCGCTGCAGTTCACGTTCGAGGTTGTGCAGGACCATGCTGTCAGTCTGCCGGATGACGCCGGGCAACGGCAGGGACGGGTCGGGCGCGCGCTCCTCGAACACCACCAGCAGGCAATCGCTGGCACCGAGTTCGTCCTTGTACGGCTGCACGGTGATCTCCACCTGCAGTTTGCCCATGGTTTCCGCCAGGTCGACAGGGCGCGAGGTCACCGCCTCGGTCCCCTGACGCGCCTGGAACAAGGTGCTGCGCAGGGCCAGGCGCAGGGGCGGCAGCACCAGGTTCAGCAGGCTGCGGCTCGGTTCGCCACCGGCCAGTTGCAGGAAACGCCCCACGCCTTCGCTCATGTGCAGGATATTGCCGTCGATATCGACGATCAGGCTGGGCGGCATGCGGCGCGCCAGGGCGCGGTAGTGCAGGTCGGCGAAGGATGGCTTGCGCCCCGGCTTGGCCTTGGCCAGCACATCCTGCGGCATGCTGGCGGCCGAAGTACCGGGCAGCTGGCGGCCGGAACGGTGGCCGGTATTGCTGGCATCGAGTGCGCGGAAAATGCGGTTGCGCTTGTCCACCGGGGCGAACAGTTCATTGGCCACGTCGGCCGACTCGGACGAACCGAGGAACAGGTAGCCACCCGGGCGCAGGGCGAAGTGGAACATCTGCAGGATGTCACGCTGCACCTCGCGGTCCAGGTAGATCAGCAGGTTGCGGCAGACAATCAGGTCGATCTGCGAGAACGGTGGGTCCGACAGCAGGTTATGCCGGGCGAACAGCACCTTTTCGCGAACCTCCTTGCGCACCCGGTAATGCTGGTCTTCCTTGATGAAGAACTGGCGCAGCCGGCTGGGCGGCACGTCGGTGACGATCGCTTCGGGGTAGGAGCCGCTGCGGGCGATGCCGATGGCGCGTTCGTCCAGATCGGTGGCGAACACCTGAACCTTGCACGAGCGCTGCTCAAGTGCCAGCTGCTCGCAAACCAAAATGGCCAGGCTGTAAGCCTCTTCGCCGGTGGAGCAGCCGGCCGACCACACGCGGATCTCGTCCGCGCCCTCGGCCGGGTCGCGTTCGCAGGCCAGCTGCGGCAGCACATGGCGCTCCAGGGCTTCGAAGGCTTCGCGATCGCGGAAGAAATTGGTCACGCCAATCAGCATGTCAGCCAGCAGCGCCCTGGATTCTGCAGGGTGCTGTTCCAGGTAATGCAGGTAGGCCGCCAGGTCTGCCTGGCCGGTCACATGCAGGCGGCGCTCGATGCGCCGTAGCACCGTGGCGCGCTTGTAGTGCTGGAAGTCGTGGCCGGTATTGCTGCGCAATTGCAGCAGTATCTCCTCGAGCATCGGCTCGCAGGCCTGGGCATCGCCTGCGCGGGTGCCCAAGGCTGGTGGCAGGGTGTCGTCCTCTATTTCCGGGAGCCGAACCTGGCGGGCATTGCGCCACAGCTCCAGCAGCTTCTGCGGCATTTCTGCCGCCGGCAGCACCAGGTCGACCATGCCGGTCTCGATGGCAGCGCGGGGCATGCTGTCGTATTGAGCGTCGTCCGGGGTTTGCGCCAGGGTCACACCGCCTTGCTCCTTGATCCGCGAAAGGCCCACGGCGCCGTCGGCACCGGTGCCGGACAACACCACGCAGAAGGCGTGGTCTTTGTGCACGTCAGCCAGGTCACGGAAGAACAGGTCGATGGCCACGTGGTCGCCACGGCGCCGGTTGGCCGGGGTCACGCGCAGGTAGCCATCGTTGGTGGACAGGCGATTGGCCGGTGAAATCACGTAGATGTGGTTGCGCTCGATGGGCACCGGCTCGGTCACCTGGCGCACCGGCATTTGCGTGGTCTCCTGGATGATGCGGTCGGCAACGCTCTGGTGGTCGGGGGACAGGTGCAGGACCACGACGAAGGCCATGCCGCAGTCGCTGGGCATTTGCCGGAACAGCGTACAGATCGCTTCCAGGCCGCCCGCCGATGCACCGATGCCCACCACCGGGAAATCCAGGTGGCTGGGGCTGAGCGCCGGGTTCTGGGGCGAGGCAGGTTGCTTGGGGGACGACTTCATGGACGGAGCCTTGTGCAGACCGGAACGTTCCGCCCTTAGCAGCATCATCGGGCGTGTGTGTGGCGGGATTATAGGCCGTCGCCATGTTATTGAGACCTCTGCTTGCGAAGGAAAGTGCGACCCGCTTGCTTCCGCCACGCAAACCTTTTGCCGCCCCATGTTTGGTGCCACTGGTCAGTTGCCGGCAAAACCATTGAGCAGACTGTGTGATCGGCGGCTCGGAAGCAAGGCATGGCAAACATCCATGCGACCCATTCATCGCAAGGAGAAACCACATGGCGCAGGATCAAGAGCGCACCAGCCAGCGCGGCGGCACCAAGGAAACCAACCCAGGCAATTTCGCCAACGACCGGGAACGGGCCTCCCGCGCGGGGCACAAAGGCGGGCAGGCTTCTGGCGGCAACTTCGCCAACGACCGCCAACGGGCATCGGAGGCCGGTCGCAAGGGCGGCCAGAACAGCCACGGCGGGGGCCGCCAGCAGTAAGTTGAAGGGTTGCTGGACACCCGGTATCCGCAGGTACCGGGTGCCGGCCAGGTACTGCGTAACGAGGCTGCAATAGCCTCTGGTACCTGTTGTTCGACAATTTTTTGAATCTTCTGGCCGTACCCCGATCAATCAGGGTGTCATCCATGGAGAAGAGGAGGCCCCTGCGATGCCAAGCCCACAGCTGTACATCATCGATTACCAACTGCATGGCCAGCCGCGCAGTTTCATCATCCGTCTGGAGACGCTGGACAATGCCGAGGCCTGGCATTGGGCAAGTTGCGATGCGGGCATCGGCATCATCCCCAAGTTCGGCCGGGAGAAGATCAGGAAAGTCAGCAGGCCGATGGCCGAGCGCTACGGGATTACCGCGGTGAGCTGGCGGGTATCCGGCGGCAAGCCGAACCAGTCTGCGGCGACAATGTGATTCCCGATTGCAAGATCTTGCGCAATCCTTGTATGAACAACTGTCTTGCTCAAAGCACCGCGTCGCCTGCTTCGCGGGCATGCCCGCTCCCACAGGGACACCACCAGCTCAAGGAGTGCGCCATACCTGGGGGAGCGGGCGCGCCCGCGAACACCGGCGCAGCCGGTGCCATGCACAGCGTTAGGTACGCGCAGGCCGTCTAGGCACCGGACTCGGGGTCGCTGGCCGGTACGCCCGGGCGGTTTTCTTCGTCATCTGTCACATTGGGGTCGGCATCCGGGTCATCTGCTCGGTCATTGCGCCGGTCCGGCTCGAGCTCAGGCCAGTCATCCTGTGAGCTACCGCCACCCATCGCAGTAAAATCTTTCATCTCGCAACCCTCGCTCTCGATGAAAAAAAGGGCCCGCGATCAGGCGGGCCCAATACAGGAGTGAGAGGCGAAGCCATTGACCACCCCTCATTGAATGAGAGCGGCAACAGCCAGGGGAGGTCGGTTGGATATCCACCGCCCCTGACCAACGGCACTGTCAGGGCTGTTTCAGCACCAGGGTGAGAATGTCGTAACTGGCGACCAGCTCGCCCAGCTGGTTGGTCACCTCCACATCCCACGCCACCACGCCCTGGGGCTGGCCCAGCGGGCTGGTCTTGCCCTGGTCGATCTTGCGCTTGCAGGTCAGGCGCGCCTGGATGGTGTCGCCGATGCCCACCGGGTTGATGAAGCGCAGGGTATCCAGGCCGTAGTTGGCCAGTACCGGGCCTGCACCCGGGGAGACGAACAGCCCGGCTGCTGCCGACAACACGAAATAGCCGTGGGCGATGCGCTTGCCGAACTGCGATTGCTTGGCGGCGATCTCGTCGAAGTGCATGTAGAAATGGTCACCCGACAGGCAGCCGAAGTTGACCAGGTCGGCTTCGGTCACGGTGCGCCGGTGGGTGAGCAGCGACTCGCCGATGCGCAACTGCTCGAAATAACGGCGGAACGGGTGCACTTCGGTTTCGATCACTTCGCCACCGCGCACGTATTCGCCGGTTACCGCCGTGAGCATGCTCGGCGAACCCTGTACAGCGGCACGTTGCAGGTAGTGCTTGACGGCACGCAGGCCACCCAGCTCTTCACCACCACCAGCGCGGCCCGGGCCGCCATGCTTGAGCTGCGGCAATGGCGATCCATGGCCCGTGGATTCCTTGGCTGCCTCGCTGTCGAGTACCAGCAGGCGGCCATGCCAGGCGGCAGCCACCGGGATGGCCTTGGCTGCCACGCTGCGGTCGGCGGTGACCAGGGTCGCCACCAGGCTGCCTTTGCCCCGCGCGGCCAGCGCCAGGGCTTCATCGAGGTCGTCATAGGCCATCAGCGTGCTGACCGGGCCGAACGCTTCGATATCGTGGGCACCGCCTTCGGCATGCGGGTCACGGGCCTGAAGCAGGGTAGGGGCAAAGAACGCGCCCTCGGCCACGCCCTCGCCACGCGGTGCAAAGCCATCGCTGGCGCCGAACAGCTGGTCGCAGCTCTGCAGCAGGCTGCGCACCCGCTCGGCCACATCGTGCTGCTGGTCGTGGGAGGCCAGGGCGCCCATGCGCACACCTTCCAGCGACGGGTCACCGACCACCACCTTGGCCAGCCGCTCGCGCAGGCGCGTGGCAACGGCGTCGATGTGCCTGGCCGGTACGATGGCGCGGCGGATGGCGGTGCATTTCTGCCCGGCCTTGGTGGTCATTTCGCGGACCACCTCCTTGATGTACAGGTCGAACTCTTCGCTGTCCGGGGTCACGTCCGGGCCGAGGATGGCGCAGTTCAGCGAATCGGCTTCGGCGGTGAACGGCACCGAGTTGCGTACCAGGTTCGGCGTGACGCGCAACCTGGCGGCGGTGTCGGCGGAACCGGTGAAGGTCACCACGTCCTGGCCTTGCAGGCGGTCGAGCAGGTCGCCGGTGCTGCCGATCACCAGTTGCAGGCTGCCTTCGGGCAACAGCCCGGATGCATTCATCAGGCGCACCACGGCCTCGGTCAGGTAGCTGGTCGAGGTCGCCGGCTTGACGATGCACGGCATGCCGGCCAAGAAGGTCGGGGCGAACTTCTCCAGCATGCCCCAGATGGGGAAGTTGAAGGCGTTGATGTGCACTGCCACGCCGGCGCGCGGCACCAGGATATGGCTGCCGGCGAAATGGCCTTGCTTGCCCAGCGGGATGGCCGGGCCTTCGTGCACCAGGTTGCCCGACGGCAGTTCACGGCTGCCGATGCCCGCATAGGAGAACAGCGTGGCGTTGCCGCCTTCGATGTCGATCCAGCTGTCGGCACGGGTGGCGCCGCTGTGGTGGGACAGGGCGTAGAGCTGCTCCTTGCGCTCGGCCAGGTACAGGGCCAGCGCCTTCAGGCGGGCAGCGCGTTGCTGGAAGTCCATCGCCATCAGCGCGGCCAGGCCACGGGCGCGGGCAAAGTCCACGGCTTCGGCGAAGTCCGGGCGTTCTTCGTGGCTGTAGGCCAAAACGTGGCCGTCCAGGGCGCTACGCAGGGCCTGGGCGCCGTGCTGGCCAAGCCAGCGGCCGGCGATGAAGCTTTGCAGGGTAGGGGCGGCAGACATGCTGTTCTCCAATGTAGAGGGGGGCGCTGTTACCACAGCGCCACGGTGTAGCCGATGATCAGGCGGTTTTCGTCCACGGCGTTGGTCAGGCCATTGCCGGAACGGAAGGTGACGTTGCGCCAGCGCAGGCTGACGTCCTTGAACGGGCCGCTCTGGATGACATAGGTGATGTCGGTGTCGCGCTCACGCTCACGGCCATTGCTGACGGTGGCGGTCTCGGCGTGGCGGCCATCGGTGTAGCGGGTCATGAAACTCAGGCCGGGGATACCCATGGCGACGAAGTCGTAGTCGTAGCGCACCTGCCACGAGTCCAGCCCGGCGCGGGTGAAGGTGTTGTAGGTGACCAGGTTGACGGTGAACGGGTCGCCGCCGTTCACGAACGGGAAGGCACTGTCGCCGGACATCTGTTGCCAGGCGGCGATGAACTTGTGGGCCCGTACGCCGAGGGTGAACATGGCGTTGAAGTTGCGGTTGTCGATGTTGCCGGCACGCTCGGCGCCGTCGTTGCGGCTGTCGAAGTAGCGCAGGTCGGTGCGCAGGCTCAGGCCTTCGCCCAGCGGGCGGGTATCGATCAGGCCGACGAACTGCTGGCGGTAGATGTCCTCGAGCTTGGCGTAGTAGTAGCTGACGCTGGTTTGCGGGGTGATGGCGTAGCTGCCGCCGCCGAAGTCCAGGTGGTCGCTGCTGGCGGCGCCGTAGCCGATGTCGTCGCGGCCCGAGGAATCACGCAGGTTGGCCTTGGTCAGGCGGCCGGCGTTGAAGGTCAGGCCGGGCAGGTCCTGGCTGGTGAGCAGGCCACCCTGGAAGGTGGAGGCCAGCAGGCGGGTGTCGTTGTACACCACCACCGGCAGGATCGGTTGCAAGGTCCCCAGGCGCAGGGTGCTCTTGGCCACCCGCACCTTGCCGGTCAGGCCCAGTTCGCTGTAGTCATCGACCGGTTCATGGCTGTTCGGGCCGAAAGGCAGCAGGCCGGTATTGCGCCGGTCGCGGCTGGAGTCGAGCTTGATGCCCAGTTGGCCCATGGCGTCGACACCAAAGCCGACCGGGCCTTCGGTGAAGCCCGACTCCAGCTTGGCGGTAAAGCCCTGGCCCCATTCCTCGGCCTTGGCCTGCGGTGCGTTGCTCTGGCGGAAGTCGCGGTTCAGGTAGTGGTTGCGCAGCTCCAGCCGGGCGTGGCTGTCGCCGATGAAGTCTGCCATCGCCGGCATCGGCAGGGCGAGGGTCGCCAGCCAGGCGGCCGAAATGAAGTGCGTGCGGTTCATTGTTGTTGTTTTACCCGACATGGTTGTTCTTCCCTGAGAGTCAATGCTTGCTGGCGCCGGCAGCGCCGATTCCGGTCATGGAACGGATGAACTGGGCCAGGTAGCGGCCACGTTCCTGGCTGGCGCGTTCGGAACTGTCAGTGACCGAGAACACCCAGGCGCCGAGGAAGGCCAGGCTCATGGAGAACAGCGCCGGGTTGCTGTAGGGGAACAGCGCCTTTTCGTGATGCAGCACGTTGACCCATACCGCCGGGCCCAGCACCACCAGCAGCACCGCCGAAACCAGGCCGGCCATGCTGCCGCACACCGCGCCGCGGGTGGTCAGGCCTTTCCAGAACATCGAAAGCAGCAGCACCGGGAAGTTGACCGAGGCGGCCACCGCCAGCACCAGGCCGGAGAGGAAGGCGATGTTCTGCGACTCGAACATCAGGCCGAGGATGACCGCCAGCAGGCCGATCAGCAGGGTGGCGATACGCGATACGCGCATTTCCTCCTGCTCGCTGGCCTTGCCCTGGCGCACCACGCAGGCATACAGGTCGTGGGAAACGGCCGATGCACCGGACAGCGCCAGGCCGGCGACCACCGCCAGGATGGTGGCGAAGGCCACGGCGGAGATGAAGCCGAGGAACAGATTGCCACCCACGGCCTGGGCAAGGTGCACGGCGACCATGTTGCCGCCGCCGATGATCGCGCCGGTGGCGTCACGGTAGGACGGCTCGGTGCCGACCATGACGATCGCACCAAAGCCGATGACGATCAGCAGCAGGTAGAAGTAACCGATGAACCCCGTGGCATAGAACACGCTCTTGCGCGCTTCCTTGGCATCGCTGACGGTGAAGAAGCGCATCAGGATATGCGGCAAGCCGGCGGTACCGAACATCATGCCCAGGCCCAGGGAAATGGCGTCCACCGGGTTGGACAGCAGACCGCCCGGCGCCATGATCGCCTGGCCCTTGGCATGCACGGCCACGGCGCTGGCGAACATCGCCTCGGTGCTGAAGCCGAAATGCTTGAGCACCATGAAGGCCATGAAGCTGGTGCCCGACAGCAGCATCACTGCCTTGATGATCTGCACCCAGGTGGTGGCGAGCATGCCGCCGAAGGTGACGTAGGCGACCATCAGCACACCGACCAGCATCACCGCGTACAGGTAGCTGATGCCGAACAGCAGTTCGATCAGCTTGCCGGCACCGACCATCTGCGCCACCAGGTACATCAGCGCCACCACCAGGGTGCCGAAGGCCGAGGTCAGGCGCACCGGGGTTTGTGCCAGGCGGTAGCTGACCACGTCGGCGAAGGTGTACTTGCCCAGGTTGCGC
Source organism: Pseudomonas sp. UBA6753 (assembly GCF_002453565.1). Taxonomy (NCBI): domain Bacteria; kingdom Pseudomonadati; phylum Pseudomonadota; class Gammaproteobacteria; order Pseudomonadales; family Pseudomonadaceae; genus Pseudomonas; species Pseudomonas sp. UBA6753. The sequence goes on from NZ_DKHD01000029.1 coordinate 22,606, forward strand.
AGGCGTTCGGCGATCAGGAACAGGATGATCGGCCAGCCGGCCAGTACGCCCAGGGCATACAGCAGGCCGTCGTAGCCGTTCATGAACATCATTGCCGAAATGCCCAGGAACGACGCGGCGCTGATCATGTCGCCGGCGATCGCCAGGCCGTTCTGCATGCCGGTCAGGCCCCCGCCGGCGGTGTAGAAATCGCTGGCCGAGCGGGTGCGCATGGCAGCCCAGCGGGTGACCAGCAGGGTGAAGCAGACGAACACCATGAACATCGAGATGGCGGTCCAGTTCATTGTACGCACTCCTGCTTGACCTTGTCGTTGAGCGGGTCGAGCACGTTGTTGGCGCGGTGCACGTAGATGCCGGTCAAGGCGAAGGACAGCAGCACCATCAGCACGCCCACCAGCATGCCAACGGTGGTGACGCCACCACTGAGGGACTGGCCGAGGGTGCTGGGGGAGAACGCCACCAGCAGGACGAAGCCGTAGTAGATCACCAGCATGGCCAGGGTCAGGCTGCCGTTGAGGCGGCGTTTGCGCTGCACCAGGTGCTGGAAGTCGGGGTGGTTGGCGATGCTTTCGATGCGTTCGGGTGTCATGGGTTGCGATCTCTGGGTGTTGTAATTGTTTTGTTGAGGTCACGCGGGTGTTGCGGTGTTGCTTAGGGCCTCTTCGCGGGCATGCCCGCTCCCACAGGTGCTTCGGTGTGCTTGAGACTTGCGCTACCCCTGTGGGAGCGGGCGCGCCCGCGAAGCAGGCGACGCAGTCTCAGAGCTGGTCGAAATCGAGCACCACCTTGTCGCTCACCGGGTAGGTCTGGCACGACAGCACATACCCGGCCGCTACTTCGTAATCCTCCAGGGCATGGTTGCTATCCATCTCCACTTCGCCCTCGATTACCCGGCACTTGCAGGTCGAGCACACGCCGGCCTTGCACGAGTACGGCAGCTCGGCGCCGATGGCATTGCCGGCGTCCAGCACGTTCTGGGTGTTGCGTGGCAGGTCGAAGGTGAGGGCGCGGCCGTCGCTGATCACGGTGATGTGGCTGAGCGCCGAGTCCACCTGGCGCGCCGCCTCGCGGGCCTCCCGGCGGGTTTCGCTGCCAGCGGCGGCGAACAGCTCGAAATGGATGCGTTCCTTGGCCAGGCCATTGGCCCGCAGGCTGTCGCGCACCGTCTCGGTCATCGCCTGCGGGCCGCAGATGAATGCGGCATCCAGGTTGGCAACGTCCATCCAGCGCGAGAACAGCTGGCCGCACTTGTCGGCATCGATGCGGCCGTTGTACAGGTCGACATCCTGCTGCTCGCGGCTGAACACGAAAATCAGGTTCAGGCGATCGAGATAACGGTTCTTCAGGTCTTCCAGCTTGTCGCGGAACAGTGCGCCAGAGCTGGAGCGGTTGCCGTACAGCAGGGTGAAGCGGCTGTGTGGCTCGCTGGCCAGGGTAGTGGCGATGATCGACAGGATCGGGGTGATGCCGCTGCCGGCAGCCACGCCCAGGTAGTTGCCCTGGCGGGCCGGCTCCAGTGGCACGAAGAAGCTGCCCGACGGCGGCATCACTTCCAGTTGCTGGCCGGCCTTGAGCACGTCATTGGCAAATGCCGAGAAGCGCCCGCCAGGCACGCGCTTTACCGCCACACGCAGTTCGCCGTCCTGCACGGCACTGCAGATGGAGTAGGAACGGCGGACTTCTTCGTCGTCCAGCTGGGTACGCATGACCAGGTACTGGCCCTGGGTGAAACGGAACTGCGCCTGCAGGTGCTCGGGCACGTCGAAGGCGATCGACACCGCATCGCGGGTCTCGTTGCGCACTTGCTTGATGGTCAGGCTGTGAAACTGGCTCATGGCGTTCTCCACGGCTCAAATGCATTTGAAATAGTCGAACGGCTCCAGGCACTCGCGGCAGCGGTAAAGCGCCTTGCAAGCCGTGGAACCGAACTGGCTGAGCAATTCGGTATGGGCGCTGCCGCACTGCGGGCAGCACACCTGCGGCGCTTCGCCGAGCAGGCTGCGTTTGCTGGCGCTGCCCTGTGGCGGGGCGATGCCGTAGGCGCGCAGGCGCTCGCGGCCCAGTTCGCTGATCCAGTCGGTGCTCCAGGCCGGGGTCAGCCGGCGCTCCAGAGCCGGGGCGGGGAAACCGGCCTGTTCCAGCGCCTGGCGGATATCCCCTTCGATCACCTCGGTGGCCGGGCAGCCGGAGTAGGTCGGCGTGACGACCAGGTGCAGGTGCCCGGCGCGCCAGCCGAGGTCGCGCACGATCCCCAGGTCGACCACGCTGACCACGGGCACTTCCGGGTCCATGACCTGGGCCAGTACCGCCCAGGCCCGGGCCAGGTCGTCGCCGCGTGGCGCGCGGGCGCCACGGTCGCCTGCAATCAGCTCACCAGGTTGCATCGGGGTACGCCCTTGGCAGGAACTGCATCTCGGCCAGCAGCAGGCCCAGGTGCTCGGTGTGCAGGCCTTTGCGACCGTCCAGGTAGAAGTGGCTGGCGGCCTTGGGCAACGGCAGTTCGACCGAAGCGAAGATCTCGCCAACCTGCTTTAGCCAGGCCGCGCCGACGGCAGCGGGGTCGGCGGCGATACCCGCCTGTGCCAGGTGCACTTCATTGTCGCTACCGGCAGCCAGCTCGACGGTGAAGCGCCAAAGTGCCGGGATGGCCGCGAGCATGCGTTGGCGGCTTTCTTCGGTGCCACCGCCCAGGCGTTGCACCCACTCGCTGGAACGGCGCAGGTGGTAGGTGACTTCCTTCAGGGCCTTGGCGGCGATACCGGCGATACGCTCGTCGTTCGAGCCGACCAGGCCCTGAAGCACGGCGAAATGCCAGGCGTCATAGTAGAACTGTTTGGTCATGGTCACGGCGAAATCGCCGTTGGGCTGCTCGACCAGCAACAGGTTGCGATAGGCGCGCTCGTCACGGCGGAAGGCCAGGGCGTCGGCGTCACGGCCATCATCGAGCAGCTCGGCGGCGTACTCCAGCCAGTTGCGCGCCTGGCCTACCAGGTCGAGGCCGACGTTCATCAGGGCCAGTTCTTCTTCGATGGCCGGGGCGCGGCCACACCATTCGCAGAGGCGCTGGCCCTGCACCAGAGCACTGTCGCCGAGCAGCAGCAGGTAGGGGACAAGGGTTTCGTTGTGCATGGCCAACCTCACATGTGTCCGACTTCGTCGGGCAGTTCGTAGAAGCTGGCATGGCGGTAGACCTTGTCGTCCGCCGGGGCGAACAACGGGTCTTTCTCGTCCGGGGAAGAGGCGGTGATCAGTGCCGAGGGCACCACCCACAGGCTCACGCCTTCGCTGCGGCGGGTGTACAGCTCGCGGGCGTTTTCGATGGCCATGGCGGCATCGGCGGCGTGCACGCTGCCGACATGCTTGTGGTTAAGGCCGTGCTTGCTGCGCACGAACACTTCGTAGAGGGTCCAGACAGACATTTTCGATCTCCGCATCAATCGCCGCTCAGGCGGCGTTCTTGTTCTGTTGCTTGCGCGCGTAGGCCACGGCGGCCTCGCGTACCCAGGCACCGTCCTCGATGGCCTTGCGCCGGGTGGCGACGCGTTCCTGGTTGCACGGGCCATTGCCCTTGATCACTTCGTAGAACTCGTCCCACTGGATTTCGCCGAAGTCGTAGTGGCCGCGCTCGGCGTTCCACTTCAGCTCGGGGTCGGGGGCGGTGCAGCCGAGCAGTTCGAGCTGCGGCACGGTCTGGTCGATGAAGCGCTGGCGCAGTTCATCGTTGGTCTGGCGCTTGATCTTCCAGGCCATGGACTGGGCGCTGTTGGGGGAATGCTCGTCGCTGGGGCCGAACATCATCAGTGCCGGCCACCACAGGCGGTCGATCGCGTCCTGGACCATGTCGCGCTGGGCCTGGGTGCCGTGGCGCATCATGGTCAGGAGGATTTCGTAGCCCTGGCGCTGGTGGAAGCTCTCTTCCTTGCAGATGCGGATCATCGCGCGCGAATACGGGCCGTAGGAGGTGCGTTGCAGCACCACCTGGTTGACGATGGCGGCGCCGTCCACCAGCCAGCCCACTGCGCCCATGTCGGCCCAGCTGAGGGTGGGGTAGTTGAAGATGCTCGAGTACTTGGCCTTGCCGCTGTGCAGCTTGGCGATTTCTTCGTCACGGTCGGCGCCCAGGGTTTCCATGGCGCTGTACAGGTACAGGCCGTGGCCGGCTTCGTCCTGGATCTTGGCCATCAGCTGCAGCTTGCGCTTGAGGCTAGGGGCACGGGTGACCCAGTTGCCTTCGGGCAGCATGCCAACGATTTCCGAGTGGGCGTGCTGGGAGATCTGCCGGATCAGGGTCTGGCGATAGGCCTCGGGCATCCAGTTCTTGGCTTCGATCTTGATTTCGGCGTCGATCTTTTCCTGGAAGTTGCGCTCCTCGGGCGACATCTCTTCCAGCGACTTGACGCGCTTGACTCCGGTTTCCACTAGCTGTGCGTACATGTGTTCCGACTCCTGCTAAGGCATGAGTCATTTGTAAGCGATACAAAACATAACGTCAAACAGTTTTATGTGTATCGAATAAGATTTGTGTATCACATTCCGGCCTCTTCGCGGGCTCGCCCGCTCCCACAGGGACCGCGCAGGCTTGGGCTTCACTTCATTTCCTGTGGGAGCGGGCGAGCCCGCGAAGAGGCCAGCCGAAAAAACGCAAAAAAAAGCCCCGGACGATGCCGGGGCCGAAAAGGCAGCCGAATGAATCAGCTGGCCAACCGTTTGTCGAACACGTGGCAGGCCTTGCCCTCGGAACGCTTGAGCGTGCCGCAGGGCTGCAGGCGCACCTGGGTGCTGATGCCGATATAGGTCTTGATCTGCTTGGTCAGCTCCCCGGTCAACAGCTTGCGCTGGCCTTCATCGAGGTGCTGGCACTCCGCACGCAGTTCCACATGCACCTCGACGCTGTCCAGGTTGCCATTGCGATACAGATGAATCTCATAAAGCTCAGAAAGCTGTTTTATTTTAAGCACCTGTTCCTCGATCTGGGTCGGGAACACGTTGACCCCGCGAATGATCAGCATGTCATCGCTGCGGCCGGTGATCTTGCCGATCCGCCGCATCGGCCTGGCGGTGCCGGGCAGCAGGCGAGTGAGGTCGCGGGTGCGGTAGCGCACCATGGGCAACGCTTCCTTGCTCAGCGAGGTGAACACCAGTTCGCCCAGTTGGCCGTCCGGCAGCACCGCGCCGGTGACCGGGTCGATGATCTCGGGATAGAAATGGTCCTCCCAGATGGTCGGGCCATCCTTGGTTTCAAGGCACTCCATCGCCACTCCAGGCCCCATGATTTCCGACAGGCCATAAATGTCGAGGGCATCGATGCCCAGCCGTTGCTCGATAGAGCGGCGCAGCTCGTCGGTCCAAGGTTCGGCGCCGAATATGCCCAGGCGCAGCTTGAGGTCTTGCGGGTCGATGCCCTGGCGCTCGATCTCGTCGGCCAGGTTGAGCATGTAGGAGGGGGTGACCATGATGATGTCGGGCTGGAAGTCGCGAATCAGCTGCACCTGCTTCTCGGTCTGGCCACCGGACATGGGGATCACCGTGCAGCCCAGGCGCTCGGCACCGTAATGCGCGCCAAGCCCGCCGGTGAACAGGCCGTAGCCGTAGGAGACATGCACCTTGTCGCCCTTGCGCCCACCCGCGGCACGGATCGAGCGGGCGACCACATTGGCCCAGGTATCGATGTCATTCTGGGTGTAGCCCACCACCGTCGGCTTGCCGGTGGTGCCACTGGAAGCGTGCAGGCGCACCACCTCTTGCTGGGGCACGGCGAACATGCCGTAGGGGTAGTTGTCGCGCAGGTCGTTCTTGCCAGTGAAGGGGAACTTCGCCAGGTCTTCCAGGCACTTGAGGTCGTCGGGGTGGACACCGCACTCGGCAAAGCGCTGGCGGTACAGCGGCACGTTGTCGTAGGCGTGCTTCAGGCTCCAGCGCAAGCGCTCCAGCTGGTGCTGGCGCAGGGCGTCGACACTGGCGGTTTCCATCGGGTCCAGCAGGGCACGATCGGCATCATGGTACATGTTCATGGCTTCACTCGAATTGTTCTTGTACGCCGCGCGGTACCGGTTGCAGGCCGCGTGGTGAGTGTCATGGAAGCAGCATATACGGCTGCGTTCGGTTCGGTAACAAGCCGATGGTCTGAGCTGCTCAGAGGCGTTCGATGACCATCGCGATGCCTTGGCCAACGCCGATGCACATGGTGCACAGGGCGTAGCGTCCGGCGGTTTCTTCCAGCTCGTGCAACGCGGTGGTGACCAGGCGTGCACCGCTCATGCCCAACGGGTGGCCAAGGGCGATGGCACCGCCGTTGCGGTTGACCCGCGCGTCGTCGTCGGCCAGGCCGAGCTCGCGCAGTACCGCAAGGCCCTGGGCGGCAAAAGCCTCGTTGAGCTCGATGACGTCCATGTCGGCCAGCGACAACCCGGTAAGCTCCAGCACCTTGCGGGTAGCCGGCACAGGGCCGATGCCCATCAGCCGTGGTTCGACCCCGGCCACCGCCATGCCGACGATGCGGCCGCGAGCCTTCAGGCCATGACGGCGGGCGGCGGCGCTGCTGGCGAGCAGCAGGGCGCAGGCACCATCGTTGACCCCGGAAGCATTGCCGGCGGTGACGCTGCCGCCGTCACGGAACGGGGTACCCAGCCTGGCCAGTTGCTCCAATGTGGTGTCGCCGCGGGGATGTTCGTCGTGCTCGACCACTTTGGCCGGGCCTTTGCGCTGCGGGATCTCGACCGGCACGATTTCCCGTGCCAGGCGCCCGCGTGCCTGGGCGGCGGCGGCCTTGTGCTGGCTGCGCAGGGCAAAGGCGTCCTGGTCGGCGCGGGAAATACCAAACTGCTGCGCAACGTTCTCGGCCGTTTCCGGCATCGAATCGGTGCCGAAGGCCGCCTTCATCAGCGGGTTGACGAAACGCCAGCCGATGGTGGTGTCGAACAGTTCGGCCGCGCGGCCGAACGCCTGCTCCGATTTGCCCATGACGAACGGCGCGCGTGACATCGATTCCACGCCGCCGGCCAGCATCAGCCCGGCTTCGCCGCAGCGCAGGGCGCGGGCCGCATTGCCGATGGCGTCCAGGCCGGAGCCACACAGGCGGTTGATGGTGGTGCCCGGCACTTCGATCGGCAGCCCGGCCAGCAAGCTGGCCATGTGCGCGACGTTGCGGTTGTCCTCGCCAGCCTGGTTGGCGCAGCCGAGGATGACGTCGTCGATGGCTTTCCAGTCCAGTTCGGGGTGGCGCTGGATCAGGGCCTTGAGCGGGATGGCGGCCAGGTCATCGGCGCGCACGCCGCTCAAGGCGCCGGCATAACGGCCGATGGGGGTGCGCACGGCGTCGATGATCAAGGCATCGGCCAGGGTGTGTTCAGTCATCTTGCGTCTCCTGCGCCAGCACGGTGCCGCGCACTTTGTAGGATTTGCCATGGAACATCGCCACCAGCTCACCGCGCTGGTTCTCGATGCGGACGTGGTACAGGCCGGTGCGGCCCTTGCGGCTGACCTCGCTGGCGCGGGCGGTAAGCACGTCATCGCGCAGCGCCGGGGCCAGGTAGTCGATGCTGCAGCCCAGGGCGACGGTGGCCTGGTCGTGACTGTTGCAGGCGAAGGCAAACGCCGAGTCGGCCAGGGCGAACAGGAAGCCGCCATGGCAGGTGCCATGCCCCTGGATCATGTCGGCGCGTACCGGCATGCGCAGGCATGCCTGGCCCGGGCCGGCTTCCAGCAGGCGGATGCCCAGGCCCTGGGTGGCCTGGTCGCGGGCGTACATGGCCTCGGCACAGGCTTGTGCCAGTTCGACTTCAGTCATGCAGGGTGCCTCCTTTGGCTTCGCAGCGGCGTAACAGCAGGGAAGGGCGGTAGCGGCTCTCGCCGTAGCTGCGCTGCAGGTTGTCGAGCACGCGCAGGGTGTGGGGGATGCCGAGGTTCGCGGCCCAGGCCAGCGGGCCGCAGGGGTAGTTGACGCCGGCGCGCATGGCCAGGTCGATGTCGGCGGCGCTGCCGACACCTTGCAGCACGGCATCGGCGGCCTCGTTGGCGAGCATCGCCACGGTACGCAGCACCACCAGGCCGGGCAGGTCGGCGACCGCCGTTACCTTGAGGCCGGCACGCCGCAGCAAGGCCACCGCTTGGTGACGAGCGTTGTCGCTGGTGTCGGCCGACCAGCTGATGGCGAGGCGGGTGGCGGTGGTGTAGTCCAGGGCCAGGTCGAGCAGCACCAGATTGCGCAGGCCGTCTTCCCGGGCGCGCTGGCTGGCCAGGCGGCCATCGGACAACGCCAGGGTGGCATCGCCCACCTGGATCAGGCCGCTGCCGGCGCGCTGGGTCACGGCTACGCCGCTTTGGCGCAGGCGTTCGACCAGCGGCTGCATCACCCCCAGGTCGCCTTCGACGACACAGGCATCGACTATGGCGGGGCTATGCAGTTCGGCTGGCTGCGGGCGTTCGGCGCCTTCGGCATAGCTATAGAAGCCTTGGCCGGTCTTGCGCCCGAGGCGGCCCGCGTCCACCAGTTCTTTTTGCACCAGCGAAGGCTGGAAGCGGAAGTCGCCATAGAACGCATCGAAGACCGAACAGGTGACGGCGTAATTCACGTCGTGGCCGATCAGGTCGGTGAGTTCGAACGCGCCCATGCGGAAACCACCGGCATCACGCAGCAGCGCATCGAGGCTGGCGCAATCGGCTGCGCCTTCCTGCAGCAGGCGCAGGCTTTCGGCGTAGAACGGCCGCGCCACGCGGTTGACGATGAAGCCCGGCGTGGAGCGCGTGTGCACCGGCTGCTTGCCCCAGGCCTGGGCGGCGGCATGAATGCACGCGGCAACGGCCGGGGCGGTGGCCAGGCCCGAGACCACTTCGACCAGGGCCATCAGCGGCGCCGGGTTGAAGAAGTGCATGCCAACCACCTGGTGCGGGCGTTGCAGCCCGGCGGCGAGGCTGGTGATGGACAGCGACGAAGTGTTGCTGGCGAGTATGCAGTCGGTGGCGCACAAGGCTTCCAGCTGGCTGAACAGCGCCTGCTTGACCTGAAGGTTCTCGACGATGGCCTCGATCACCAGGCGGGCATCGGCCAGGGCTTCGAGGGCGTCTACCGGGCACAGCCGGGCGCTGATGGCTTCCCGCTCGGCAGCCTGCAACTTGCCTTTTTCCACCAGGCGGGCAAGTTGCCGGTCTATGCCGGCCACCGCCTGGGCGGCAGCGCCCGGGCGGTTGTCGTAGAGCTTTACCGGGTGGCCGGCCTGGGCCGCAACCTGGGCAATGCCTGCGCCCATGGCGCCTGCACCGATCACCGCCACCTGGGCATTGCTTGCGAGTGCGCTCATGATCAACGCCCCTTGAATGCCGGCGTGCGCTTGTTCATGAAGGCACTCACGCCTTCGCGATAGTCCTCGCTGCGCCCGGCCAGGCGCTGCAGGTCGCGCTCCAGCTCCAGCTGTTCATCGAAACCGTTGTCGAAGCTGGCGTTCAGGCTGCGCTTGATCAGGGCCAGGCCGTAAGTGGGCTGGGTGGCGAGCTGGCGGGCGAGGGTGAGGGCTTCGTCACGCAGCGCGGCATCGTCCACCACGCGGTGGATCAGCCCCCATTGCTGGGCTTGTTCGGCGCCCAGGCGCTCGCCCAGCATCGCCAGAGCCTTGGCCCGTGCCATGCCGACCAGGCGCGGCAGCAGCCAGGTGCCGCCGGAGTCGGGTACCAGGCCGATCTTGCAGAAGGCCTGGATGAAGCTGGCCGAGCGGGCGGCCAGCACCAGGTCGCAGGCCAGCGGGATGTTGGCACCGGCGCCGGCAGCCACGCCGTTCACCGCGCAGATCACCGGCAGCGGCAGGTCGCGCAGGGTGCGCACCAGCGGGTTGTAGAACTTGTCGATCGATTCGCCCAGGTCCGGCATCTCGGCGCCCGGGGCGACGTTGCGGTCGGACAGGTCCTGGCCGGCGCAGAAACCCCGGCCTTCGGCAGTCAGCAACAACACCCGGGCTTCGCTGCTCTGGCGTACTTGCTTGAGCGCCTCGCGCACTTCCAGGTGCATGGCGGTATTGAAGCTGTTCAGCTGCTCGGGGCGATTCAACGAGAGGAGGGCGACGCCGTCCTCGATGGAAAACAGGATGTGCTGGAAAGTCATGACAGACTCGCTCCGTCAGTCGAGGGAAAGATGATCAGCGGCCCTGGAAGCGGGCCTGGCGTTTTTCCTGGAAGGCACGGATACCTTCGTCGCGGTCGGCGGTGCCGGCCAGCAAGGTGAAGGCATGGCGTTCGAAGCGCAGGCCGCTGGCCAGGTCGGTATCGCCGGCCTTGAGCAACGCTTCCTTGGCCAGGCGCACTGCCAGTGGGGCCTTGGCGGCGATGCTGCGGGCGATGTGCAGGGCGCGTTCTACGGTGAGTTCCGGCTGGGTGATTTCGCTGACCAGCCCGGCCTGCAAGGCATGACGGGCAGTGATGGCTTCGCCGGTCAGCACCATATGCATGGCCAGCGGCTTGCCTACTGCCCGCAGCAGGCGCTGGGTGCCACCGGCGCCGGGGATGATGCCGAGGTTGATTTCCGGCTGGCCGAAACGGGCGTCGCTGCCGGCGATGACGATGTCGGCACACATCACCAGTTCGCAGCCGCCACCCAGGGCGTAGCCGTTGACGGCGGCGATCAGTGGCTTGGCGAAGGCGGTGATGCTTTGCCAGTGGGCCACCCGGGGGTCGTTGAGGATGCCGACCAGGTCGCGCTCGGCCATCTCGCGGATATCGGCGCCTGCGGCGAATGCCTTGCGGCTGCCGGTGATGACCACCGCGCGGGTCTGTTCGTCTTGCCCGGCCGCTTCCAGCGCAGCGGCCAGCTCTGCCAGTAGCTCGGTGCACAGGGCGTTGAGCGCCTCGGGCCGTTGCAGGGTAATGAGCTGGACGCCCTGTTCGGGCGCCTGCACTACGAGATATCGCGGCATGTCGGGTTCCTCTGGCTGCACGCACGGCACATCGTGGGGCCGGCATTTCTTGGAATTGTTTGCAGGGGCGTGATGCGGGGATCACGTCCAGGTGGAACCAGTATATGCATTACGCGATACAACAATGCAACATTCAAAATTGTTTCATGTATCTCTTTTTGCGTGAGTGACAACTGCCTCAGCAAAGGGTTTCATGATGTTGAATCGCTTCATCACCTTGTATTCAACGCATAATGCTGAATTTATGGGAGCGCGATGACCCCAGCAAAAGCGATACACGACCATGCCGATTGACGCACCACAAGATTGTGATACAAGATCAAGGCGCATTTGAAATCATTTCAGGAGCTTTGCCATGCCTTGCTATCGACTGGACGGCCTGACGCCCGTGGTTCATCCGACAGCCTACGTGCACCCCAGCGCCGTGCTGATTGGTGATGTCATCGTCGGCCCTCGTTGCTACGTCGGCCCACTGGCGTCACTAAGGGGGGATTTCGGCCGTATCGTGCTGGAGGAGGGTGCCAACCTGCAGGACACCTGCGTGATGCATGGTTTTCCGGGTGGCGATACGGTGGTCGAACGCAACGGGCATGTCGGGCATGGCGCCGTGCTGCACGGCTGCCGCGTGGGCGAAGACGCCTTGATCGGCATGAACGCGGTGGTGATGGATGGTGCCCATGTGGCACCGCGCTGCATCGTTGGGGCCACGGCATTCGTCAAGGCGGGTTTCGAATGTGCGGCACAAAGCCTGGTGATGGGCTCGCCAGCTCAGGTCAAGCGCCCACTGACCGAACAGGAACTGGCCTGGAAGCAACGTGGCACGGCGGAGTACCAGCACCTGGCGCAACGCTGCATGAACAGCATGGTCGAATGCTCACCACTGACCGAGGTCGAGCCCGAGCGCCCACGCATGGAAGACACCGGCGTCAGGCCCAAAGGCCAGGCATCGGCATGAGCCTGGCAGCGTCACGCAATGGTCAGGCGGCCTGCCGCGCAGGTATAGTCGGTGCTTTAACCGCGCACAGTTCGCCCATGAGCAATCTCGCCCCACTGAACAACCTGATCACCCGCTTCCAGGAGCAGACGCCGATCCGCGCCAGTTCCCTGATCATCACTTTGTACGGCGACGCCATCGAGCCCCACGGCGGAACCGTCTGGCTGGGTAGCCTGATCAACCTGCTGGAGCCGATCGGCATCAACGAGCGCCTGATCCGCACATCGATCTTCCGCCTTACCAAGGAAGGCTGGCTCACCGCCGAAAAGGTTGGCCGCCGCAGTTACTACAGCCTGACAGGGGCTGGCCGCCGGCGGTTCGAGAAGGCCTTCAAACGGGTCTACAGCCCCAGCCAACCAGCCTGGGACGGCGCCTGGACGCTGGTGTTGCTCTCGCAACTGGAGGCCGGCAAGCGCAAGGCTTTGCGTGAAGAGTTGGAGTGGCAGGGCTTCGGGGCCATGGCGCCGAACCTGCTGGGCTGCCCACGGGCAGACCGCGCCGACCTGGCCGCCACCTTGCGTGACCTGGAGGCGAGCGACGACAGCATCGTCTTCGAAACCCACACCCAGGAGGTGCTGGCATCCAAGGCCATGCGCGCCCAGGTGCGGGAAAGCTGGCGCATCGACGAACTGGGGCAGCAGTACAGCGAGTTCATCCAGCTGTTCAGGCCGCTATGGCAAGGTTTGAAAGAGCAGCAACAGCTCGATGCGCAGGACTGTTTCCTGGCACGTACGCTGCTGATTCACGAATACCGCCGGCTGCTGCTGCGCGACCCGCAGCTGCCGGACGAGCTGCTGCCTGGGGATTGGGAGGGAAGGGCCGCGCGACAGTTGTGCCGTAACCTCTATCGGCTGGTGTTTGCCAAGGCGGAAGAATGGCTGAACGCAGCGCTGGAGACGGCTGATGGGCCGTTGCCGGATGTGAATGAAGGCTTTTACAGGCGTTTTGGCGGGCTTGTTTGAGGATTGGGTGCAGAGGCGGGTTATATATAACTACGCTAAATGAGTATTTAGTGTAGTTATACCTTATTGGCATATACAGCATGGCAAATAGGGGGTATGTCTGGCCCTCAGGTATCGCGCGGTCCTCATGTATCTTTTGTCGCTTGTACTGATCACATCGCTTGCAGGCCAGCACCCACAGGGATGGTTCGTGGCTTGAGGTCTGCAAGAGATGTAAACAACTGTCTTCTCAATCCTGCGGGCCCTTGTAGGAGCGGCCTTGTGTCGCGATGGGCTGCGCAGCAGCCCCAAGGTTTCAAAGCAGACGCATAATTGCTGGGGCTGCCTTGCAGCCCATCGCGACACAAGGCCGCTCCTACAATTGACCGCGTTAACCGATCGACCGGGAGTTGGGTTGCCGGCGATGGGCAGCGTGGCAACCTCAATGGCGCTGGCCGACAGGCGCTAGTCGTCAGTGTGGTCATGCATGCGCCGGATTTGTCCTGGCAAACAAGGTCGAGGGTGACCGTACCAGGTTTCTTTCAAGCACTCAGGGTACAGGTGCAAATGGCTGGCCTGATGTCCAAGTCGCGGTAGCCAACAGTCCAAAAGGCAAGGCAACGCATCTGGCACCAGGTCGGCGCTTGTGATGGTAAGCGAGCGATGGATCAGGACAGATTATCTAGACCAGGCAGCTTTCCCTGGTCCCAAAGTGCCTCACTCGTGGTCCGGTGACCAAATATAGACTAGCGCATAATGAGTATTATGTTAAATGACGTATTGGGTGAGCTGCGTACGTACATGTCACCAGCCCCCGAAAACCAGACTTTGCCTCGATTGACCATACAACCCTCCAATCAAGCCGTTACGTTCCAACCCTTCAGTCTCTTCTCAGCTTCGCAGCCCCGAAATCCCTGAATGCTCGGTTTGAAAACCATAATTTTGCAACCAGAAACCCTGTCTCAAATCCCATCATCTAGTCCAATCATTTGATTAAGTTTAAACATCTCCAGTCATGCCTGTGCTCTGCTCGACGATCGGCACAATTGCGTAATGCAGCGCCCAAGCCGATTCACAATCAATTCTCACGGCTCAGGCAGTCTAGAACTGAACGGCCTCCGCCAGCATCCTTTAGCGTCTATAATTTCATTTCATGATTTGGCGCTCGTTCGCCTAGGCCCCAGCGTCGGCTCACCTGGGCCAAGCTCGGACGCCAGCAAGCAGCTCAATGCCGGCGGTCTTATCACGCTGCGTCCTAGATACCTCAATGCGTCTCATGGCCACCGCTATGGTTTTCAAAACTCGAAGACCTCCCTAGCACTGGTCGCGCGCCCGAGGAGCTTTAAGTCATGATGAAATCAACGCGGACATCGATTAAGAACCCATCGGGCAAACCACAACCAAAGCCGGCGTCCAGCGCACCGCACGATTCACCAGCGAAGGCAGCGGATAAATCAGCGAAACCGATGGACTCCTTCGTGCCATACCCTTTGTTCCCGCCTTTTGTGCTGCTGGGTGACCATCAAGGCCTGGAGCGCCCAATCAATAACGACGTCCGAACGCGGCTCGATACCCTAGACCCCGAACTGAAGGCGTTTCAAACGTGGCGCTTCGGAATCGACTTCCTGACCAAGCAGTGCCAACGGCCGCAATTCACTCCAAGGCACTACAAGATGGTATGCCCAGTGCTCGAGACGATGATGCATTGGAGCTGGTCAATTCGGCACAAGTCGATCCCGGAATGGCAAGAAACGGATGCCAGGGAGTTCATGCACTTCGTCATGCGCTTACCCATGTCGTGGATCTCCAAGACTGGTGGGACACGTTACCTACTGGGCAAAGCAGTGTTCGCGGTTAAGCCAATTAATGACAATTGGCGCCCGATAGTCAGAAAGCAGCTCGCAGGCGATTCCGTCCCAACCGATTCCATCCCGTCGTCAGCCTCCATACCAGAGTCAAGATCAGATTTCGCACTCGGAACCGATCAGCACCGACAGGTATTCATGCACGGTGGGAGGGATTTTTTCGACTATCTAGGTACCGTTCTGACTACAACGACGCAGAATCCGTTCGATGGTCTAAAGCCGACAGACTTCGAGGCTCGCCGGAGGAAAACACGGACGAATTTTACGCTGGCCCAGCTGGCAGATCTGATGTCGACGGCAGCATCCCTGGCCGAGCACGATAAGCAGTTGCAGCCGTGGCTCCTCGTCGCAGCTGTGGCCATCTACTCTGACGTCCCGCTGCGCGCGCTGGGGTCATCATCGGTACTGAGACTCACGTTTTCGAGCTTCAAAGCCGACGGCGCGGGTTCCCGAACGACAGGCAAAAAACAGACCTCACCGGCATGGTTTGAAAGCCCTCACTACCCTCGCCTGCGCTTTCCTTTGCATCCTCAGTTCGCGGCCTATTTCCGTCGTTACGCCCAGTTCAGACGCAGTCAGAATTCAGATATTACCCCTCAGAGTCTGCTGCTGCCTTTGATGGATGGTACTGGCGGGTACGCGGGCAACACCATGGTCGATCTTTTCGGCAGGTTCACGACTAGCATTTTGAGGCGACTACAGCAAAGTCCGCTCGCGGCGCACGCCCGCTGGCGCGGTTGCGATCAGTTTCAGGCTGGGGCATTAATCACCTTCCTCAACCTGAGGAAGTCGGCCAAGACAGCTGGATGGGTGCCGAGTGCGGTCAGTATCGCTGAGCCCCTACAGGATGCCAATACGTGGCCGGATATTGGCATCCGTAAGCATCTCCCGGCATCAGAGTGGCTTCGCAAATACGCCGGTACGATATAGTTTTGGGTGGGCCTCGCGGTGAAATCAGGGTCTTGGCCCTTCTGGCTTTCCATCCTCGTTCCGGCGCGCTCCGCTTGCGTCATGAGAAGGTTCTCTAGCGCTGAAGCATGAAGCTGGCATGGGTTTGGCTCAGCAAACATGCTTGTTGTTATCCGGCATCCTCCAGGGCGGGAGCGCCTCTGCACAGTCGTATAACCTGGCTATGCGCAGAGGGAACATTTGTACTCCTTTGGCGTCCCCGCCCTCCCGCAAGCCGCTGGATCCTCCCGTCAACTTGCCAGGATTTTCTGGTCGGTTCAGGAATTAGCCTGGTTGGCAGCAGACTTTTGGAGATACCAAGTTGGCAGCGGATGACGATGCATCCTGGCGGAGATAGCGACCAGCACATCCCACGGCGTGTTGTTCCACTCGAACTCATTCGGCGCCGCGCTCTGTGTTGGCCGGTGCAACGATGCGATGACCTCCTCCTCAAGCTGGATGAGACCACCGCAGCTCAAAGCTTGGCCACCGCGCGCTATGACCGATTAGCCTTTTCGTTGAAGATGATTTGTGGCCCTCTTCTGATCGGCATAGTGTTGGCGGTAGGTAGCTATGCAGCCATGAAGACCTACCCTCAGGCGTTGATCCCACTTCCCTTCATCACAGCCCTCGGAATCGGGTGCGTCCCACTGTTACTAGCGTTGCTGTACTCACCCAAGGTGACCGACTCCACTGCCAGCCTTGGCGCTGCTAACCATGCTCTGAGGCTGATACGACTCAGGCCGCTAGGAACATGATCTCTCTCGAGGTGGATGCCTTCTGCAGTAGGCCCGGGTGCTTGGTTTCCAGGATAATGACCTCGGCCTGGTAGGCCAGCGCGGGCATCATCTGCTTCCCGTGCTGCAAGAAGTCTGTCACATCGGCGAATTGCTTTTGGGAGATCGCGGACGCGGCGGCGTGGTCGCTGGTCAAACCTTCAATGCGGTTAATATTCAACGTCCGGATATCCGCCTCAAGCTGGGCTAGCGACTCATGAGCGTATTTCACCGCACCTGATTTTGCCTGAACGTGTGACAACGCGAGGCCAAGGTTGACCAGGCGATCTTGCAGCAACTTGATGTCACTCAGGCGCTGAACGGTGCTTGCGGGTATAGCGGCGTGCCGCTCAAGAATGAGCTTCGTGAATTGATACTCCTTGTGGAAAGCTGGGATGAGCGCTTTGAGTTGCTGAACGTCTCCCTCTTCACAGAACTGCCGGGCGGATAGCAGCAAGGATCGAAACTGCGCTTCATCCGTTAGCTGGCCACGCTCGTGAGCCTCGCTGACTAATTTCCATGTCTCAGCAATAGTCTGGGATTGAGCCTGGATCTGTGCGCTGATCTTGTTCAGCTTTTGACATACGATCACAAACCCTGCTGTGGTCACCGCGAGGTTCAGGCCGGTCATAACCAGATTGGCTGTCTGCAAGCCTTGCAGCACGCTCATGCTCTGCTGCAGGTGATCCATCCCGCTCTGGAGCGAACCCAACCCATTCGAGAGGGTGTCCTGGAGCTGTTGGAGTTGCGCTTGGGTTTGTTGGCTATCTCCTGGGAAGAGAAGGTGCCCAACGATCTGCCCGCCTCTCTCAGTCCCTTTGGCATGGCGAACCACACCGCCAAATAACTCATACTCCCCGCTTTTGAGCTTGGCTAGGATATCCGGAAGGTTTGGAAGGGAGCGCAGCAGCTCTTCATTTATCACAGACATGCGCGTAGTTTCTCCGAATAGGTTGCGAAATCTGCTTCATATCGTGCCCGGCGAATTTTGGCCACCTGAAGCACTGCAGGAGTGGTGATGCGAAATGCAGGTGACGTGGCTTGGTAGATCGCAGCCCCAGCAGCGCCAAGTGCCAATGGAGGGGCTGCCAGCGAAAGCAGACGACCACCCACGGCCCCAGCCACGCCCGCAGCTCCACCGGTAGCCGCAATGCCGCCAATAGCGCCCGCGGCGGAAATCAGGCCTTTCACGATCTGAGCGATGTACGCCGAAAGCTTTGCGATATCCCGGTAGTCCACCGCCGCCACGTCCCCGATGTATTTCTTGACTGCCAGGCCGATAATCATTTCTTCAACGGCATAGATGTCATGAGATGAGCCGGGTTTTCCATCCAGCTTTTTCGCCACATCCGTCGCGAGCTCCATGTATGCCACTCCACTCGACCGGAAGAACGTGGCGATGCTGTTGCTGCCAAACGAACGGATTTCGGCCTCAAGCACATCAGGAATCGATTGCAGCTTACCCTGCGCCTTGTGACTGAGAATGGCGGCCTTGACCTTGCTGTCAAGAGCTACCCTGCCCTTACCGTTATCGGTAATGAGGTCAGCCAATACGTCCAAATCAGCGCTTGATGCATTCGACAACAGGTCTTCGAGTGACCGGTTTCGCGGAACAACCAGATCCATGTTTCCCCCGTAGATTTGCTAGTGCCCGACCCGCCTGCAGTAATTGCTTTAGGCCATCATGAGATATCCGAATTGTAGCGAGTCGTTCCTACGGTGTCTCTTCAGGCACATCAAAGCTAAAGATGCTGCGCGAGGTCATTCAGGATGCCGATGTGCGACAGAATGTCTCTGGCACTGTAGTTGCTTAGCTTGCTAAAATATTGGTCGTGTAACACAGCGGCCCAACATGGCTTGGCGAAGAGATTCCCAAGCGCCAAGCCGCATGCTCGACCTTCAATCGATCTCCTTTGCGTCCCCTTCCCATGACCGACATTCTGAAAAAGACTGCTGATCTCATCTACAGCATTCGCTATGTCGTACCTGCCTTCGCACTTACGATTTACGTGATTGCCGGCCTCGCGTATTTCTTCGCCTTCAAGTACTGGCCCAGCCTTCCAGAGAACACCCAATCAGCGATCCTGGAAAACCTGTCTTGGGCGATGAACGCCACGTTTTAATCCATTTCATCGATGGCGAGCGGAGGCGTCAGGTGGCTATCAGTAGCTCCTGAAGAGCGTACGCGCGAACCTTCAGTGACCTCGCCCACTCAGACACTCCCAATGCTTTGGCAGCCTCACCTTTATCACCGTCGTCGGTGCCTGTAGCCTCCGAATCATCTTTTTAGGCCGCTGATCTTGGACGCGTGCGCGGCGTCGCAGCCATGGTCGTCATGTGATCAAGAGCCCGCGTTTATTCATGTTTGTCGAGTTCCGACGCGCAGAACACTATCCTTTATTGGTCGGCGCCAGCAGACTTCTTTGACGATTCTGCTTGACTGCTCGCAGGTGAGTGATGTGGTGTCAATGTGCTACATTCCGCGTCGCTGCTACCTTGGCCTGCACTTCGTGAGCCTAGGAGATCGCACCTACTACGACGGATCGTACACATGTCTTTCCTCATACCTATCGTACTTGCACTGCTCACCAAGCCATTCCTTCAAAGCCGCCTTTGCCAAGGGCAGTACGGCTTTTTAGCGACATATTTCGGCTGGGGCCTTCTAGGAACAATAGCGCTTTCAATCGGTGTCTTTTGGCTGCTTGGGCCGATCTTCTTCGAGCAAGACCACGGCAGAGCGGATAGAGCCCTGTCCGTGACATTCCGTATCTGGAGCCTCGTCACCACCCTTTACATGGTGGGGATTGCCGTTGGACTGAATCACATTCGGAAAGTGAGTAGCTCCTCCCTGCTCAATCTCTACATCATCATGCTGATCGTCTGCACGGCATTACTGTTTTTATCCAGCCTAGCCGTTGCAGCGGTCTACTGGATCATCTACGCAGTGGCAGTATTTGTTGCACACAAAATCGGTACCGGGCAAGGTGCGCCGGCATCAGAGAAATAATTGGCGCCATCGGCCCGGTCTCGATGAATGCCGATTACCCTTCCCTCCCGCACAAGACGGCAACGACATGCTGCACTCATTCAGGCGAAACAAAAGCCAGCTCTACAAGCGTTATCTTGGACACCGAGAAGAAGGCGAGAAACGCGTTTGCGAAGAAGATGAAATCACGGCGCTGATTGCCGGCCCTTTGGATTTCCTGCCTCCAGAAGCGAGTGGCGCATTCTGGCGTGCACTACTCGAAAGTGACATTGGCGAAAACCTGCCCCTCCCCACTGGTGCAGTCAGCTTTCTGCGAATGGACTTTTGGCCGAAACGAGCGGTCGAGCCTGATTTGCTTATTGAGATGGGATGGTCGACCGGGGAGCGACGAATCATTGTCGTGGAGTTCAAATGGCGTGCGCCCCTGGGTGCCGATCAGCTCCATCGGCAGTGGAATGAGTATCTTACTGACGCTGAGCGCGAAGTCGCTTACCACCTATTCATTGGGCCCGAGTTGAGTGTTGGCCTCAACGCCCTGGCGCAGAAGGACATTTGGAATGGTCGGCTGATCCTGCGTTCGTGGCTGAACGTGCTTCAGATCCTCAATAAGCTGGACTGCACGCCTGGACGCCAGCCTGCTCCAGCACATCGGTATCAGCCTGGGGCGTGTGTTACTGGCGTTTGTCGCGGCGGTGGTGACTGCAGTCCCTCTGGGGCTGCTCATGGGCCTGAACCCATTGATCGGCGCGGCACTTGACCCATTGGTAGAGTTTTATCGCCCCATCCCTCCACTTGCTTATCTACCGCTCATCGTCATCTGGTTCGGTATCGGTGAGCTGAGCAAGGTCCTGCTGATCTATCTCGCACTGTTCGCTCCTTTGCTCATCGCTACCGCCGCTGGCGTACGACGAGTTGACCCTTCTCGCGTAAGGGCCGTGCGTTGCCTTGGCGCCAACCGCTGGCAGGTGGTGCATCTGGTGGTACTGCCCAATGCACTTCCAGAAATCCTCACGGGTTTGCGCATTGCCCTGGGGGGTGGTTGGTCAACCCTGGTAGCAGCCGAGCTGATTGCCGCTGATCGCGGCCTGGGCTTCATGGTCCAGTCTGCGGCGCAGTTTCTGGCCACAGACACGGTGCTGGTGGGCATCTTGCTGATCGCCATCGTGGCCTTGGTACTTGAGCTTGGGTTGCGCTGGCTGCAACGCCGTTTTGCCGCGTGGTAACACCCCGCCCATTTGAACCTGCATAAACCCATCGAGAACATGCCATGCCCCTGCATATCCGTCCCCTGACACCTGCTCTAGGTGCCCAGGTGCTCGACATCGACTTGCGCACGCCCCTTTCTAGCAGCCAGCATCACGCGCTTGAACAGGCACTGCTTGAACATCAGGTGCTGTTTTTTCGCGATCAGAGCCTGGCCCCCGGCGATCACGCTCGATTTGCCGCGCACTTCGGCGACCTGCATGTACACCCTGTCTACCCACATGTTCCGGGGCTACCCGAAATTACAGTGCTGGATACCCAGTCACTGGACACACGAGACACCGCGACCTGGCATACCGACGTCACCTTCCTGGCGACGCCAGCAATGGGTGCTGTGCTGGCCGCCCGGCAGCTGCCGCCCTGCGGCGGTGACACCCTGTGGGCCAGCGGCATCGCGGCCTACGGCGCCTTGTCGCCTCAGCTTCGGCAACTGCTGGACGGGCTCAGCGCTACCCATGACATCAGTAAACATTTTCCTCAGGCGATCGAGGGGGTCATCACCGCGCAATACATGGCGCGTCTCAAAGCCGCCCAGGTTCAGAACCCTCCCGTGTCCCACCCCGTAGTGCGGACCCATCCTGTCAGCGGCCGCAAGGCGCTATTTGTCAATGAAGGCTTCACGACTCGAATCGACCAATTACCTGTAGCAGAAAGCGATGCCTTACTGCGCTTCCTGTTCGCCCATGCCACCCGCCCCGAATTCACTTTGCGCTGGCGCTGGCAGACCGGTGACGTGGCGTTCTGGGACAACCGGGCAACCCAACACTATGCCGTCGACGATTACCTGCCGCAACGTCGGGTAATGCATCGCGCAGCCATTCTTGGGGACAAACCGTTCTAGAAACGGGTGCCAACATTGTCATAAGGAATTACGCAACGGATGCAAATAACAAAAATAGCGTGGCTCCATTGCGGCGCCACTGTACTTTCACTTTTCACGCCTATCCAACTATTGATCGCCAGCGAACAGCACGACTCGCCAGGTTTTACCGAAGGCAGCCAGTGGAACGGTATCGTGCGGACAAGCAGCATGAATCGTAATTATCATCATCGCCCTGGACACGACGTTGTATTGACCGGTGCTGGTGTTCAGTCTCTCTTCGAATCGGGTTTCACCCAAGGCACAGTCGGCGTTGGCATCAACCTGTTCGCCGCCAGCGCGTTGAAACTGGAGGGCGAATCCAGACCGGAATCTGGCAACCTGGGTTTTATTGCCCGCAAAGCCGATGGCACCGAGCACACGACATGGTCAAATGGAGGCGTGGCAGTCAAGATCCGAGCGTCTGACACGACATTTACGTATGGCACTCAATTCCCGAGCCTGCCCGTACTGGCCTACTATGATGACCGCCTTATCCCTGAAAGTTTTGTTGGCGGGTTGATCACCAGCAAGGAAATTGACCACCTGGTTCTGCATCTTGGTCATTTCACCAAGGAACAATATGTCGATGCCGTGAAGTCGGACAGTGGCCGCTTGAAGAGTGCCTGGGTCTACGGCGGCACTTACAAGCCTTCTGATAGCATTCGTTTTTCGCTGTACGACTCGCATTTCAAGGACTACTTGAAACGGCAATATGTCAATATCAACTACCAAGCCCCCGTCAGTCCACATAGTGCATTGACCCTGGATTTCAACGCCTATCGCACCCGGTACGCGTCAGCCTGGGTTGGCCAGCATCATGCGGACAACCCGTCAATGAGTGGCAGTCCGGACAGTGGTAAAGAAAACACTATCTGGTCCCTGGCGGCCACCTACGCAACTGGTGCTCATGCCTGGACACTTACGTACCAGGAAAGCACAGGCAGCGCTCCATACCTGTATGGCTACAGTGAAGGGGGTGGAACTATCTACCTGGCGAACCCACATATGTCGGACTTCATTGGCAAAGGTGAACGCTCCGTGGGAGCGCAGTATCAGCTCGATGCCAGCCGCTATGGGGTGCCCGGCCTTTCCTGGACCACGGCTTATATCTACGGCTACGGTATCGACACGCATGACGGGACGACCGGCACACTGGACCGCGCTGCCCATGAGCGCGAACTGTTCAATCAGATAAAATACATTGCCAAATGTGGCGCCCTACAGCCTGTCAGCCTCACACTGCGCAATTCCATCTATCGCTCCAGCAACTCGTACAATCGCTACCTCGGCGATGTCAATCAATGGCGTTTCATTGTCGAGTACCCTTTCAGCCTTCTGTAACCCTTGCCTTATGGTCAGAGTGAAGCCTGGCGTGCCCACGATTACCTTGGGCACGAACGCCCAATGTTTTAGATTACGCCCAACTTTTTCGAAAGAACGGCTTTTCATGGACCCGTTATCTGATGTGCTCTCGCTGCTGCGGCCGCAAAACCAGTTCCATGCGGGGTTCGATGCCGCTGGGGCGTGGTCCTTCGACTTCCCTGCACGTGAGGGCATCAAGTTCACCGCGGTGATGCGCGGTACATGCTGGGGCATCACGGAAGGCCTGGAGCAGCCGATTCGCTTTGATGAGGGAGACTGCTTCCTACTCAAGAGTGACCGCCGCTTCATCTTGTGTTCCGACCCTACATTACCCGCCGAAGGAGGTGATCACCTCATGGAGGTCATCAGCCGCGATGGGGTTGCCGTTCACAACGGCGGTGGCGAAGTCTTTCTCATCAGTGGCCGCTTCGCTTTTTCCGGCGAACATGCCGCTGTTCTGTTCGATGCGCTTCCAGCCGTCATCAACATCCCCAAGGCCTCGAAACAGGCGCAGGTACTGCGTTGGTCCCTGGACCAACTGGCCTGTGAGTTACGCACGCCACAGCCGGGCGGAGCGCTGATATCCACACACCTGGCCCAGGTGATGCTGGTGCAGGTGCTACGGCTCTACTTGCAAACCTCCAGTGAACTGCCGAAAGGATGGTTCCACGCTTTGACCGATAGGCAAATCAGCCGGGCCATGGCGGCCATCCATGCTGAGCCCGCGCGGCAATGGTCCCTGGAAGAACTGGCACGCATTGCCGGCGTTTCACGCACGGTCTTTGCACAACGCTTCAAACGGCTGGTCGGTAACACCGCCATGGGTTACCTGACGCGCTGGCGCATGCTGATGGCGGCCGATCGCTTGCGCACAGGCAACGAGAACGTTTCTACCATCGCCTTCTCATTGGGTTACGAGTCGGAAAGCTCATTCAGCACGGCATTCAAACGAATCATGGCCACGACGCCGAGCCAATACCGTCGGCGCACTTCGAAAATCGGGCCCTCATCCCACTTTCCGGAACGGCAGGATCAACGCGTAGATGTAAATCACCACCCCTACTAAAATTTCGCCACTGTCTCAGCAGCCAAGGTGGTGCCATGCTGTTCATATCTACCGCACGGGCGGTGAGGAATACACTTCTTCAAATCATCAATACCGCCACCCCTTCCAGCGCTGTCTTATCGGGGTCAATCCAAACCCTTGCAGAACAAGCCAAACACGCACTGACAGACTTGAAACGTCAGCTTAGCGATGCGGAGGAAGCAACTGCACGCCAACAGCAGGAAAACAGGGCGCTTGAAGAAAAGCTGTTGTCCTTGCAAAAGTTACAGGATCGCGAAACCTGTCGCTTCACACTGTTGTCTTCCTGCTCAGGCGGTTACCTATGGGAGTCTTTCAGTTACGCAAAACTCGACGCAAACAGCACCATATGGCTTTCCGAGTCGCTAAAAAACCTTCTTCCGTTCAACATGCCTAGCCGATTGAACGACCTGCTTGATAATGTACACCCCGACGACCGTGCTCACGTCGCATCGCTTTTCTATAGCGATGCCATTCGTGATCACGCTGCATTTGATTGCAGAATTCGCACCCGAGCAGGCCAATACGCCTGGTTGAAAGGTCATCTGAGCGTGAGCCGCTCTGCCCAGTCACTTCAGGTGCTGTGCCTGCTCCGTGATGACACGGAAAACATGCGGCTGGCTCAGGCATTGAACGCCAGTGAGCTGCGCTTTCAACTTGCACTCGAAACCATACGCGATGCCCTGTGGGAGATGCACGTGGTGGACGGCGACCTGCTCAACCCCAAGAATAGGCTGTGGTGGTCACCTCAGTTCATTCGCTTGTTGGGTTTTGACAGCGTTGAGGAATTTCCCGAGCGACTTGAAAGCTGGGCATCTCGATTGCACCCAGATGATCAGCAAAGCAGCTTCAAACAGTTTTCCGATTACATGGCAGACCTCAGCACCACTTGCCCACTTGACCTTTCTTATCGGCTCAAGCTGAAAAATGGCGACTACCGCTGGTTTCGAGCAAGGGGGTTATCCCAGCGTAGCCACAGCGGTGTTCTCTTACGAATAGTGGGGTCGCTGACTGATGCGCAAAGCGAATTCGAAGCGTCCGAGTCAAGAAAACTACAAAGCCTTGAACATCAGTCGCTCCAACGTGACCTGATGAAGATCAACAATATAGTCGGCTCGATTGAAGGCATTGCGACCCAGACCAACCTCCTGGCCCTGAACGCCGCCATTGAAGCCGCCCGCGCAGGCGAGTATGGCAGGGGTTTTGCTGTTGTCGCCGACGAAGTCCGCACACTGGCAATTCGCACGACCGAGGCCACACGCCAAGCCAAGGCAATGATCAGCACAAAGGACCCTGCAGACCGTCATACCTGAAGCACTTCAAAACACTTCGCTCGCTGCAACGAAGCGTAAACGTAATCCCGCAGCGCCTGGCCCTGAAACGCTTAACCCCACAAAAAAGAGAGACGACTATGAGAACAGCTGTGCTGGCTTCGTTGGGTATCCTCCTGAGCGGATGCGCATCCGGCTATTGGAAACCCCATACAAACAGCTTCGTTTCAGATACCGAAAAAACACCGCTCAGCTATATCCAATGCCTGGAGCCGAAATGGCAAGTGCTGAATACAACCAATTCGGCAGTGCGTAGCAAAGCCGGCTATACGCTGAACGTCTCTGAATACCATATTGGGCAAATCGCATTGGCCGTTATCAGCGAGCAACCCACCGGCGCTCATATCGAGGTCTTTCTACCCGCTGCACTGGGGAACCCACAGCGCTGGAAAGATACCGCCGCGGCTTGCCTGTAGCCCTCAGCATTCCGAATTCCGGAACACGTGGTTGAAACTTCCCCTTTGCCATGCCAGCGCCGCTTCTAATATCGCGCAGACGAACCCTCAGCATGGAGACCCACCTCATGAAACCACTTGCAGGACAAGTCGCACTGATCACCGGCGCCGCGCGAGGCATCGGCCAGGCAATCGCACAACGCCTGGCCGAAGATGGCGCCCTGGTGATCGTATCTGATCGCGATGCCGGTGTGGCGCGCGATACCTCATCCCGCCTCCAGGCGCTTGGCCACCTGGCTACCAGCTTGCATCTGGACGTCACCGACCATGCTGCCGCGCAGGCCGCCGTGGACAGCCTGTACAACGAGCACGGTCGCATTGATGTACTGGTCAGCAACGCAGGTGCGGGCAAGTCCAAGCCGTTCCTGGAAATGAGCGAAGACGAATTGCAAGCGCAGATGGCGCTGAACTTCGGCGCCGTGTACATGTTGGCGCAGGCCTGCGCACGAAAAATGCGAGTCGCGGGCTATGGTCGTGTCGTCCTCGTGTCTTCCGTCACAGGCTTGGCCGGCCCGGTTGGGCTGTCGGCCTACGGTGCGCTCAAGGCAGGTCAGCTGGGGCTGATGCGCGCCATGGCCTTGGAGCTTGGCGAGCACGGAATCACCACCAATGCGGTAGCCCCCGGCCCAATCGACACCGAACTACTGCGGTTTGCATGGTCTGCCGAGCAAGTGGCCGAAGCCGGTGAACGCATCCCTGCCCGGCGTATCGGCAAACCCGATGAAGTGGCCCATGCGGTGAGTTTCCTGGCATCACCAGGAGCAGCTTTCATCAATGGTGTGGTGCTGCCGGTGGACGGCGGCTTCACCGCAGCGGGCGGTTACATGGCCGAGGTCTACCGGCAGCGCAAGGCTCATCAGAACAGCGACAGGTTGTAGTTGAGCACAACCCGAACCTGGTCCTGGTCCGGTGCCACCTCGCTGCGCAGCTTGCCCTGCATCAAGCTGATACCCAGCCCGCGCACCGGACCGCTCTGAACTACGTAATTGAGGACAAGGTCGGTTTCCCGCTCCCGCCGGTCCCCATCACGTGCGGTCTTGATGCCCTGCGAATTCTGGTGGCTGAAGGTCAGGCTCAAGCCCGGCACCCCCAGCGCGGCGAAGTCATAGCCGTACTGGGCGATCGCAGTATCCTGGCCAGCGCGCCCAAAATTCGAGAGGATGCGCTCGGTGGTCAGATAGGAACTTGCCCCACCCGCCCCCACGCCGCCACCTAACGTGCCCTGGTTAGGCTGAACGAAGTTGCTGTCATCGGAAACCCGCTGGTAACCCAGCAGCACGCTGTGGCCAGAAACGGCATAGTTGAAGGTCAGGCTCCAGGTATCGTTGTCGATCTCTCCACGACCATCCGGGGTGTACCCAGCAACCTGATAACCGGGCTTGCCCGAAGCGTTGGCACCTTCGCCGCGGGTACGGAAATACCGCAGATCAGTCTTCAGGCTGTGCCCTTCGGCCACCTGCCAAGTGTGGACGGCCCCCACGAAATGCTGGCGGTAATAGTCTTCCAAATACGATTGGTAGTACTGCAGCAACAGGTCCTTGTTTAGTTTGTAATCGACACCTGCAAAGCGGAAGTCATTGCTCTCGCGCTGCCCACCGGTGACGGCAATCCCGGTACGATCGCTGGAGGCACGACCAACAGCCTGGGTCAGCTTGCCCGCAGTAAAGGTCAGCCCGTCTATTTCTCGAGAGGTCAGAATACCGCCCTGGTAGGTCTGTGGCAGCGGCCGCGTGTCGCTGTACACCAGGATTGGCAAGTTCGGCATCAGGGTGCCCAGTTTCAGCTCGGTCGCCGAGGCCTTGAGCTTCAAGGTCAACCCCAGGTGGCTCCATTCGTCGGCGGCACGATCGCCGTCGGAGTTCAGCACCGTACTGCCCTGATGCCGCCCTCTCCCGCTATCGAGTTTGAGCCCCAGAAGGCCCAAGGCGTCCACGCCCACCCCGAGGGTGCCATCGGTGTAGCCGGACTGGTACTGAAGGCGAAAGCCCTGAGCCCACTCTTCCGCCTTCGAAGGCCCGGTGTGGCCCTCGCGAAAGTCACTGTTGATGTAAAAATTGCGCATGCCCAGGTTCAGCTTTGAATCCTGCAGGAAGTCCGCTGTCGCAGCGCTTGAGAAAACAGACCCGATCAACGGGGTCAACACATACAAAGAGCCTTTCAGCATACTCACAGGATCACCCTCTTTTTCTTGTTTTTTCGGATAGCAACGCCCGTGGCCGGGCACCGGGAGGTGCCAGCCGGACGTGATCTAGCGGTAAGGAAATTGCGCGTCGTACGGGCACTGCCCGCTATCGGCTACATGTTGGCGGGCAGCCAGAGCACCAGTTGCGGGAACACCAGCAACAGGGCAATGGTCACTCCCATCGACAGGACATAGGGAAAGCAGCCCTTGAATACCTGGGTGACCGGCATTTTCGAGTACTTCGACACCACGAAGCAGTTCAGCCCGACCGGGGGGGTTACCAAGCCGATCTCGGCAACGATGATCATGATGATGCCGAACCACACCAGGTCATAACCCAGCGCCGAAACCAGGGGCGCCACTACCGGTACGGTCAATACAAGGATCGCCATCTGGTCAAGGAAGAAGCCCAGCATCAGATACATGAATACCAACGCCAGGATGATCACCCAAGGCGCCACCGGCAGGCCGCCGACCCAACCGACCAGGTCCTGGGTCACATGGGTGAGGGCAAAGAACAGCGAGAACACCTTGGCCCCGACGATGATGAACGCAATCATGCAAGAGGTGCGCGTCGCCCGTGCCAGCAAATCGGTGAACGACGCCCATGATGGTTTTCCCCGCCACAGGTACAGCACACCAGCGAAGAATGCAGCCAGCGCAGCGGTCTCGGTGGGTGTGGCTATACCTGAATAGACCACCCCGGTGATTGCCCCGAACAGAAGCAGCACTGGCAACACCGATTTGAGCAAGGCCAGCTTATGGCTCAAGGGCACCGGCTCTGACAGCGGTGCACGGGTCGGGTCGAGCTTCACCAGGGTATACACCGTGACCACGATGGTCAGCGTCACCAGCAGGCCTGGTATCACCCCGGCCATGAGCAGGCGAGCGATGTTCACATTGGCGATCAGCCCATACACCATCATGATGATGCTCGGCGGAATCAGCATTGCCAAGGTCCCGGACACTGCCACACAGCCACCCGCCATGCGTGGTTCGTATCCGTGCTTGAGCATCGCCATGAGCGAAGTGGACGACAGCGTTGCTGCAGAGGCCGTGGACGACCCACAGATTGCCCCGAACCCGGCCCCCGAGAACGCTGTGGCAATGCCAAGGCCACCTGGAAACCGACCAAACCAGGCCGCACCAGCGCGGAACAGGTCATCCGTGACCCCGGACTTGAGCACGAACTCGGCCATCAGCAGGAACATCGGGATGGTGATGAATTCGTAGACGATGGCCGACTCACGGGCCACCGAGCCGAGCATCAGGGCCATTGCGTCAGCCCCACCCACCAACAGCAAACCAGCGGCGCCAACGATAGCCATGGAGAAGGCGATGGGCGCCCCCAATGCTATCAGCACCAGCAAAGCGACGAAGAAGGTTGCGGCAAGCATGGTCAAAACTCCTCCTGCAATTCAATGGCCGGGTCCTCTCCTTGACTCAGTACCATCACGCAGTGATGGACCAGGCGAACGGCGAGCAAAGCCGAACCAAGGACGATGGGCAGATACGAAAGCCACACCGGCCAGGCCTGCGAACCATGCACGTATTCCTGGTCATGCAACGCCTCCAGCAGGCTGTTGCCGGCGCTGTAGGCGAGCACCGCGAACACCATCGCGCTCAGCAGCGACAGCACCACATCGACCCAGGCACGCAGGTGCGGGCCCATGCGCTCGGTAACCAGCTCCAGGCGGATGTGGTCGCCACGTCGGAAGGTATCGGCTGCGCCCAGGTACGACACGGCCACCATCAGGTAATAGCCGACCGACTCGGTGACCCAGGGAATTGGCGCACCGAGGGCATAGCGAGCAGTGGCGTCCGCGCCCACCAGAAACATGATCGCGATCAGGCAAAACCCCGCAATTGCCGAACCAGCCTTTTCCAGGCGCTTGAGCGTGGTATTCATGGGGATGCCGTGTGCTCTGGTCTTTGTCATCGCTCAGATCTCCTGCCCATTGGTGGCCTGGTAGGCCTCGAGCACACCCTGACCGTCCTGGCCGACCGCCTGCATGTCCTTGAGCCATGCACTGACGACCTGGGCCAGCTTGCTGTTCCACAGGTTGATCTGTGCGGGTGTGAGCCGAGAGACCTGGTGCCCATGGTGTTTCACCATGTCATCGCGAATCTTCTGGTCATCCTCGTCCAGGCCTTGGCAGAACGTCTCCTGGGTCGCTTGCGCGGCCTGAGTCATGACACTCTGGATATCTACCGGCAACTTCGCCCAGGCCTGCTGGCTAATGGCAAAGGCAATGACCCCTCCTCCAAGGTTGACGCCGTCAACGGCATAACGGGTGAGATCTTCCAGGTTGTAGGGCGGCAGGCCGTAATGCAGGAAGATCGCACCGTCGACAGTACCCCGGGACAGCGCCTCGTAGGTTTCCGATGACGGAATCTGTACCGGCACACCGCCCAAGGCCTGGGCTGCCTTGATCATCGAGGCGCCAGTGCTGCGCAGCTTCAATCCCTGGACCTGGTCCAGGCTGGTGATCGGCTTGCGGGTGGTCATCAGGGTGTAGGGCGGCATGGCCGCGACAAACAGTACATGCAGGCCCTGTCGAGCGAACTCGTTATCCCCCAGCACACCGCCGGTGCGGGCCAGTTTCCAGTAGCGTCGAGCCCCTTCGCAGGCGTCGGCGTACATGCCCGGCAATTCAGCCACCGACGACATCGGCAGCTTGTCGGACTCATAGGACGGTATGAAAATGGCGATATCCGCAAGGCCTGAACGCAACAGGCTGAAATAATCCTTGCCCAATTGGCCGGCAGGGTAGAGTTCGAACGCAACTTGCCCGTTCGAAGCTTGCTTCACCTGCTCGGTGAATACAGCACCCGCGTCGGTCCACAAGTAGTGCTTGCTGGAAAAGCGGTGGGCGAATTTCAGCGTCACGGGTGTTTGCGCAAAGGCGGGCAAGGCTGCCCCGGCAAATGCCGACACCAACAGACTCGCCTGCAACAGGCGGCGTAACTTCGCCCAACTTCATCTGGACCACCTTCGAGCAGGTGGACAACGTGCCCGAACCGGCCCAGGTCCCGCCGCAACAAACCCCGCCGAACGGGTTTGCCTTCAACAACCCTGACTGTGGCAACGGCCCCGAGTGCACACCAAACCAAGCCCGTATCCAGTGCAAGCAAACGCATCCCGACAAGGACTGCACCGATCTCTTCCCACGCGACCAGCCGGTACAGACCACCCGCGAACACCCCGTGCCCGGCGACCTGCAAGCCCTCAACAGCGCGGTACAAGCCAACTTCGCGCAGCACAGCCAAGGCAAGTCGGTGTTCCAGTACTACAAGCTGATCAACGTACTCTGGACCCTCGCCCCCAATCCGCCCAGCCCGGAACCGGGCGCCAACGCGCAAGTGCCGTTGTCGTACGGGCCGTTCATCAGCCAGGGCAATGTGCCGGTGGCCAACACCACCATGGAGACCTACGTGCAGGGTGACGACTGCAACCAGTGCCATCAGTACGCGACGATTGCCGGCAGCCCCTCGTTGGCCTCGGACTTCTCCTTCCTGTTCAACAGTGCCGGCTCCGCCAGCAACAAAAGCCTGATCAAAAGCGTCAAGGCTTTCGAAACCCTCAAGGACCGCCCCTGAACCGCAAAAGGGGCGATCACCGATCGCCCCGAACAGGGGTTCGCCTATCGCGCTTTGCCCTTCAAGTAGGTGCCTGGCCTCACACCAAAATTTCGCACCCTTGAAATTAATGCGTTTAGTCAGCTTGCCAAATATTCCTTGCACACCGCGGGAACGGGCTTCGGTCATAACAGTACACACAGACCTTCCTGTGTCTGACCTGAGGTAAGCGATCATGGCAAACAATCAAGACAAGGGTGGCAACCAAGGCAATGCTGACACCGGCATGGGTAACAACACTGCCGGCACCGGCCAGCAAGGCGGCCAGGGTTCGGGCGGCCGGATGCCCGGCCAACAGCAGCAAGGTGGCAGCCAGTCCGGCCAGAAACCTGAGGACAAGATGAACAAGGACTGGGAACGTTCCCGTGACACAGGGAGCCAAGGCGGCCAACGTACGACCGACAAGCAGAACCAGAACCTGACAGACAAGGACCGCATGGGCGGCCAGCAAAACCAGGCAGATGACCAGCAGTGGGATAAAGATCGCTGATCATCCGCAGCCGGCATCAGGGTGAGTTTGCCCTGATGCCACCTCCAACGTACGGGAGGTTCCTGATGAACAACCCCAGAGAACGGCATTCGACGGTCATTTGCCTGCAAGCAGGACGCATCCTTTTCGTGCGCAAGCAAAGCGCTGAATGGTCGTTGCCAGGCGGGAAAATAGATCCAGGCGAGCATCATCTGGACGCCGCGCAGCGCGAGCTGATGGAGGAGACTTGCCTACCCTTCAATGGTGCTCGATTCCTCAACCACTATGTGCTCGCTGGCGAGGAACACTATCTCTATCAACTGCCTGTCGAAACTGGCGCAAAGCCTACCGCAAATCACGAGATCGTGGAGTGCCGCTGGTTTACAGCGCCTGAACTTCACGAAGTGCAGATCAAGCCGTCCAACATCCAGCTGCTTGAACGAGAGCACCTGCTCCCTGTGTAGAGGTACCCGATTATCAGCGAAACGCGGAAAGTGTTCCGGCACCAACCTGGTTTTTCAGGGGGCTCGACGCGATTAACCTGCCACCACTGCTCACCTGAAAGGTCACATCCCAATGAAAGCAATCGTCTATGACACCCCCGGCCTCCCGATCCAGGATTCCCGATCGTTGTACGAGCACGAACTGCCCAAGCCCACACCCGGTGCCAGGGACCTGTTGGTGGAAATCAAAGCCATCGCGGTAAACCCTGTCGACACCAAGGTCAGAGCCAGCCGCAGCGGTGACCACCCTCAAGTGTTGGGATGGGATGCCGTGGGGATCGTTCGCGAAGTCGGCGCCGAGGTGTCGTTGTTCCAGCCTGGCGACGAAGTGTTCTACGCCGGTGCAATCGACCGCCCGGGCAGTTACAGCGAATATCACCTGGTCGACGAGCGAATCGTCGGGCACAAGCCTCGTAGTCTGGACAATGCCAGCGCCGCAGCCTTGCCGCTCACATCCATCACCGCCTGGGAATTGCTGTTCGACCGCCTGGGTGTGGAGGAAAATGGCGGCGCTGGCAAGAGCCTGCTGATCATCGGTGCCGGCGGCGGTGTTGGTTCGATCCTGGTACAGCTTGCACGCAAGCTTACCCAGCTCAAGGTGATCGGTACCGCGTCACGCCCTGAAACCCAGGCCTGGGTCAGCGAACTCGGGGCACATCATGTCATCGACCATTCGGCATCCTTTGCCCTGCAACTGGAACAACTTCAGTTCAACTCGGTGGATTACGTCATCAGCCTGACCCACACCGATTCGTACCTCGCGCAGATCGTTGAAGTGCTGCGCCCACAGGGCAAGCTCGCGCTGATCGATGACCCTCAGCATCTCGATATCGTGCCGTTCAAGCGCAAATCGCTGTCGGTGCACTGGGAGCTCATGTTCACTCGCTCGCTGTACCAGACCGAGGACATGATCAAGCAGCACAACCTGCTGGAAAAGGTATCGGCGCTGGTCGACGAGGGGGTCATCAAGACCACCGTTGGCGAGCACTTCGGCAGCATCAGTGCCAGCAACCTCAAACGCGCCCATGCCCTGATCGAAAGCGGCAAGGCAAAAGGCAAGATCGTTCTGGAAGGCTTCTGATCACTCGCCCGGTCAACGCAACGAAGGCGGGGCCATGAGCCCCGTCACCTTATCCATCAGCAGCGATGAGCTGCTCGAAACGCTCCGCCAGAAACGCTCTGAGCACCTGCACAGCAGGCGTGAGCGATGTTCGATGCGCGCACACCAGCTGCAACGGCGCAGGTTGACCGTAATCCCCGGGAAACAACTCGATCAGCCGCCCGGCACGTATGTCCGCCAGCACGTCCAGCCTGGATTTGTAAACGACCCCCAATCCGTCAACACCCCAACGCCGAACGATATCGGCGTCATCGCTCACGCGGTCGCCTGTGACTTGCACGGTCTTGACGCCATCGGGCAAATGGAAGCTCCATCGCTCGTAGGTTTGCTCGCCCATCACATAACGCAGGCAATTATGCCTGCCCAGATCTTCCAAGGCCCCTGGTGCCCCATGTCGTGCCAGGTAATGTGGCGAGGCGCAGACCGTTCTGCGATTTCCAGGGGCAAGCATCAGTGAAACAAGGCTGGAATCTGCCAGCTGCCCATATCGGATACTCGCATCCAGTTGCTGGCCGACAAGGTCGGCCACCTGATCGCTGATCCGCAGTTGCAGCATCACCTTGGGGTGCAATCGCTGGAAATCGTCCAACCAGGGCAGCAGCAGATTCCTGCCAATATCCGAGGGCATGGACAGGCGAAGTGTACCCGCGACCTCATCTCGCCCCTCGGTCAGCGCCACCTCACCGTTGTCCAGTGCCTCCAAGGCCTGACGGGCATGAGGCAGGTATCGCTCGCCATCATCCGAAAGCCGCAAACGCCTCGTGGAACGCACGAACAACCTGGCACCCAGGCAGCTTTCCAGGCGCTGGACTGCGCCGCTGGCCAAGGCCGGTGAAATATCCAACAACCTGGCCGCTGCCGAGAAGCTGCCGGCAGAGGCTGTTGTGACGAAGACCTGAAGATCATCAACCCGAACTGTTTTCTTCACTGTGGAAAATTCTTGACCTGGCGCGAGGATCAAAGCGTAGCGGCAATGCTGATACGTGCCCAGCGTTGGCTTGCAGGAATTGCAGCGCGCCAGGTGTATCCCGTCATCCAGGCGAAAAAGCAAAAAAGATTTCAGCGCACCGCTGCGGTCAGAATCGTAGATAGCAGTGGAGATAACACCATGAAATTCGCGCTGTTCTGCCAATGGCTCGCCAAGCACGCTGGTAAACCCAGTACCTTCCTCATCGCCGTGGTGCTCATCACCCTGTGGGCTGCGTCCGGGCCCTGGTTTCACTACAACGACACCTGGCAACTGATCGTCAACACATCGACGACCATCATCACTTTCCTGATGGTCTTTCTGATTCAGAACACCCAGAACCGTGACAACGACATCATCCACGTGAAGCTCGACGAACTGATCCGCGCTACAAAGTCCGCAGAGCAATCGGTACTAGGTCTCGAATCTCTCGACAACCGAGAGATCCATCAACTTCGCAAGGAGTATCAGGCGATGGGCCGAAACTGCGAAACGGCCCCACAGTCGCCTCGCGAACAGCAGGCAGACAATGCCGCTCGGGACAACCTGCAGCGCTAGAGGTCCACGGGCATTGAGGCGTTCGGTCAACAACGCGTCGATCTTCAAAGCAGAGCCTCCCTGATTCAAGCTGCAAGCGATTGTCCTGCACACAGATAGCCGCCGGCCCTCTGCCGGGGCAGTCGGGCCGACGACGAAGATGCCGCAGGATCAGGAATTGAAGCCCAACCCCGAGGAAAGGTCGGAGTCTCCAGGCCTGCGCTCTGCCTGTGTCGACGCTTTACCACCCGCCTGATCGAGCGACTCTTCGACCGACGCCTTCACCTCGCGGCCCTTGGCCTTGAGTGTGTCGGTCAAGCGATCGCTGCTGGCGCCCATCAGCTGGTCTTCCTTGCGGGTACTGGGTAGCGCCGCCCCCAATGCCGCACCCAGTGCTATCCCCAAAGCGGCCAATACCAGCGGTTGCTCCTGAAGCAGATGATCGAACTGGCCTTTCAGAGCCGTGGCCTGGTCTGCGGCCTTGTGTGCCGAATGGCGCAGGGTATCCGCAGAAGCCCCCACGGAGTCGCGGGCGCCGCTGCCAAGTTCGCTGGCCCGATCGCGCATGTCATGGGCTTTCATGCGCACCTTCTGGCTGGCGTCGTGCACTGCCTCCCCCGCCTGCGCGAAAGCGCCCTTCACCGTGTCCACCGCGTCGCCGAGCTTTTCGCCCAACCCCGGGCCCTGGTGCGCAGGCCCGGGGTTGAAGGGGCGGTTCTGGTTCAGGCCCAGCCAGGCCAGGCCCAGTACCGTCAGGGTAGCGGGTACGGGGTTGTTCTTGAGGGTGGTGCCCAGGTTCTGGAAGAACTCGCCGCCATTGCCTTTGGCATAGGCCAGGACTCGGTCGAGCATCTGGCCCGGGCTCAGGCGCTGTTCGAGGGCGTCCACCAGATCGCTGATGTGCTCGCGCTTGGCGTTGATTTCCTGCTCGAGCAAGTCAGGGTCTTTGTGCGCTTCATGTTCGAATGAAGTGGTCATGGCAGTTTCCTCTTCAGCGTGTCCTTGTCCTGCTGCATGGCATGCAAGGTGCGGTCAGGGGCCAGATGCGTGGGTTCGAACCGTTTCTTGCCCGACTGCAACATGATGAACCCGATCACCAAGGTGACCGCGCCCACGATCAAGGCGGCCAGCCAAGGCTCGACCACCATCGCCAGGGCGTAGACTGCCGCCAGCAACAGGATGACGAAGCCCGCCAGCATCACGATCGCGCCCGCCGCCACCCCAGCCGTGCCGGCCTTGAGGGTGGCGAGGTTCTGCTGCAGCTCTGCCTTGGCCAGCGCCAGCTCTTTGGTGAACAGGTCCGGTACTTCCCGCATCAGCTGGCGCAACAAACCGCCAACACCGACGGCGTCGTCTTCCACCGTGTGCAGGCCTGGGGTGGTATGCAAGGGGTCTTTGTTCATCATTCACCTCCTTTGAGTGGATCGCGCTCGAACGGGCTGCCACTGACCGGCGTGCCTGCACCAGGGCCGACTGGGTCGACGGGGGTGAAAGGTTCACGGTTGGATACGTCGCTACCACGATCAGGCACTGGCTGCGCGGGGCCGGACTGTTGCCAATCAGCGGACGACGCAGGGGTGGTGGACTCATGGCTGGTGCTGGCTCGCATGAAACGCGACACGGCAAACCCGATGGCGACGCTACCGGCCAAAAAGAGCGCCGGGTTGCTCCTGGCCAACTGAGCACCACGCTGCAGCAGGCTTTCGGCACTTTCATGGCGTACCTGCTCGGCAAACTCACCCACGCACTCTGCTGCCTGGTTCAGGTACTGCGACAGCCCGAGACTGTCGTTGCCTTGCAGCGCAGCAGCCGCCGAGCGCGCCCCCTCCTCGAGCGAATCAAGCTGATCGGCTGCGTTATCGCGGTAGTGTTCGAACTGCTCGCTGCCTTTGTGCCTGGCCTCGCCAAGCAGCGCACCGGCGTCATCGATCAAGGCATGTTCCTGGGTGCTGCCGGGTGGAGAGGTCGAGCTTTGATTGGTCTTGTCCATCGTTTCGCCCTCGAAGCTGATAGTTGGGTGGATGCCGTCTTTAATGGGCATTCATTCGAGGGACGCAGGTGAGGCGGCAGGAGTTCAGCGTTTGTGATCTATGACATTTGCTTGGAGGCCCAGAGAAAATGGCGCAATCAAACCTGGTTATTGGTACCGGAGCAAAGGCTTTGAAGGGGGCGGTAATCAGAGTCGACAACGATTGGAGCACCGCGTTGTCTCGGGGATGCAGCCGCGCTGCTCAGGCCAGCTGGATGAAGACCGCGTAAATACCGAGAATCATCCAGAAGACCAGGAATATCCAAGGTGTACGCAGCGAAAACAACAACGACTTGCGGTGCCCGGCCAGGGAGGTTTCCGCCTCGCTGAACAGTGGCGATTCGTCATATGCCAGCCCCATCAGTGGCTCGCTGCGCAGAAGGTGGCTCTGTTTCAGTTGCCAGTGCTCGATGATCTTGTAGGCCGCGCGAATGCCCGGCCACGCATTGAGTGAACTCAACACGCCCAGCAATGCGAGAAA
This sequence comes from Pseudomonas sp. UBA6753, assembly GCF_002453565.1. Classification (NCBI taxonomy): domain Bacteria; kingdom Pseudomonadati; phylum Pseudomonadota; class Gammaproteobacteria; order Pseudomonadales; family Pseudomonadaceae; genus Pseudomonas; species Pseudomonas sp. UBA6753. The sequence continues at coordinate 60,298 of NZ_DKHD01000029.1, forward strand.
CGGCGGAACCACCAGCGTGAACATCTCGCCCCAGCTCTGGTTGAGGTTACCCATCGACGATACGAAGGCGATCACCAGAAACGACTGCGCGGCGAGATAGGCGTCTGTGCGGTTGGCGAGGATACTGGTCTCGTACTGGATTTCACGGCGGTAGAAATCAAGGCGCTCTTTTGGCGAACCGAACATGCGGGCGTTCCGCTCGCTGATCTCGTGTTCAGGGGTGCCTGGAGTGATGATTCGCGGCACGTACTGGCTCCTGAAAGTGAGAATGATGGTGCCTCGAAACTTGAGAAGCGAACCCATGAGTGAAGGCCTGCCTGAAGATTTCAGGCAGGCCCTGGTCACAACAAGCTTCCGGTACCGCCGGTACCGCTATTGGAGAATTTCTTTACATCAATGGTCGGTGCGACGAACTCCGGCCCGTCGCCCGATACCCGCCAGCGCACATTGTTGATGCCGTAGCGCTCAGCCATCGGCCGGCTGACCTTCTTGATCTTGTGCTGGCCGAACCGCGGGATGATACCCACGCCGGCATCGCAACTTGCCCAGTGCCAGGCTTCGGCGTTGTCCATACGCTCGAGCCGGATGATGAAGGTGCGAAATTCCCCATGAAGCTCATACTCGATCACATACAACTGCTGTCCAGCCATTGCACTCTCCTTCACCAATTCAGACTAATGGAGCGAGCAACGTGTAAAAAGATTCATTTATTTTGACCGGTTGGTCATCGCTCTTTTCCACGGCGGTGCCGCAAGCGTTCAGCCAGACGCTGCAGCGCTTCCAGCCGGTTCGCCACGCAACGCCTCGCCCTCACCCGCGACGCGCCGGGCATACCCCACACCCCACAGCAGCGCCCGCCTCATGGTTTCCCCTGCGCGCTGGTCGTAGATCCGTTCGCATAGCACCGAACCGTCGGTGCGATACACACCGATGAACAACTGCGTGGCGCCTGTGCGTGACAAGCGTGTCTGCACCTCCAGGCAGGTGCCGGTGCCGAGCGTTTCTTCATGGGTTTGATGGTGCAGGATCGGGTCGCACCACCGTCTGTAGGTTTCACCTCTTCGTTTCATCTGCCAGCCCTCACCTTTTCATGGCTGCTGATAATGCCCCGGCGATGTGCCTGGCTCATGGTCGTGCTCAAGACGCTGCACCTGCACGTCAGTGAAAGATGACGCTTCGTTGCGGTGCATGCCTTGCAGGTAATCGCGCGCCGCTTCGCGGCTCAGGTCCTCCTGGTCGCTGCGCAACTCGCAGGTGCCGGGTTGGTTGTCGAGGATGTAGCTGATCAGGTACAGGTACTTGGCCATCGCTGTAACTCCTGCTGGCTGAATGAAATCGGGCGACTCAGCTCGATTGATCCTGGCTTGAGTGCAGCCGTTCAGCAGCGACGACGACCGGCTCAGGAACTCAGCGCCAGGCCGTCATCAGGGCGCCACGCGTGCCGTTGACCGGGTCTTGTGCGGGGTCGGGCACGGAAGCGATTCGCGCCAGCGCCTGCTGGTGCGCTGCGCTTTCTGGGCGCTGGATATCGTAGTTTTCCTGCCCCTTGGGATAGGCGCCGACCACCAGAAAATCATCGCTGCTCTCGACGCAGCGATGGCCAGTTCCTGCCGGCAGTACCAGTACGTCGCCGCACTTCACGCTTATTGTCTGCCCCGCTTCGCCGCCCAGCGTCACCCGCGCCCGGCCGCATGCGACGCCCAGAACCTCATGAGCATTGGGGTGGAAGTGATGGTAATCGAAGATCCCGCCGCGCCACAGCGGCACCCACTGGTGTGCGGTGAACAGCGCCTCGAAGGCACTGGCGCAGTCTTGCGACGGGTTGAGTTGCAAGCGGTACAGCAATACCGGGAAACGGCTGTTCGGCGTTGCACCGTCGTCCTTGAAATACAAGGTCTGCACGGTGGCACCCGCAGTGTCTGTCGCATTCATGTCGAGCATCCTGATCCTGTTGTCCGTTCACTTGCGAACCCGATGGCTCATGCAAGGTTCCAGTCGGTAGACCAGTGCGCACACGCTTGAAACTTTCCCGATCCGAGCCAAGTCCAGACCCTATCGGTCACAGGACGGGAGAAGGCAATGACCAGCACGGTAGGCGACTTTCTGGTGGAGCGCTTGTATCAATGGGGGGTGCGGCGCATCTTCGGTTACCCCGGCGACGGCATCAACGGGGTATTCGGGGCGTTGAGCCGGGCCGAGGGCAAGATCCAGTTCATCCAGGCACGCCACGAGGAAATGGCAGCCTTCATGGCCAGCGCCCATGCCAAGTTCACCGGCGAATTGGGCGTGTGCATTGCCACCTCCGGCCCCGGCGCTTCACATCTGCTTACCGGCCTGTATGACGCGCGCATGGATCACCAGCCAGTGCTGGCCATCGTCGGCCAGCAGGCGCGAGCAGCGCTTGGCGGGCATTACCAGCAGGAGCTGGACCTGCTGTCGATGTTCAAGGACGTCGCAGGTGCCTTCGTCCAGCAGGCTTCGACCCCGGAACAGGTGCGCCACTTGCTCGATCGCGCCGTACGTACCGCCGTCGGCGAACGCCGGGTCACCGCCATCATCCTGCCCAACGACCTGCAGGACCTGCCCTACCACGAACCACCGAAAGCCCACGGCACGGTGCATTCCGGTATCGGCTACAGCAGGCCCAAGGTGGTGCCTTTCGAGCGGGACCTGCAACGTGCCGCCGAGGTACTCAACGCTGGGCGGAAAGTGGCGATCCTGGTCGGAGCCGGTGCACTGCAAGCCACCGAACAGGTGATAGCGGTAGCCGAAACGCTTGGTGCAGGCGTGGCCAAGGCGCTGCTGGGCAAGGCCGTAATGCCAGACGACCTGCCCTGGGTCACCGGCGCCATCGGGCTGCTAGGTACCGAACCGAGTTATCGGTTGATGAGCGAATGCGACACCTTGCTGATGATCGGTTCCGGCTTCCCCTACGCCGAGTTCCTGCCTGAGGAAGGCCAGGCCCGTGGCGTGCAGATCGATTTGCAGCCAGACATGCTCAGCCTGCGCTACCCCATGGAGGTCAACCTGGTCGGCGACGCCAGCGAAACGCTGCGGGCACTGCTGCCATTGCTCGAACACAAGACCGAGCGCCGTTGGCGCGACAAGGTCGAAGGCTGGCGCGCAGACTGGGACAAGACCCTGCAGAAACGCGCCTTGGTCAAGGCCGACCCGATCAACCCCCAGCGCGTGGTGCACGAACTCTCCCCTCGCCTGCCCGACCACGCCATCGTCACCAGCGACTCCGGGTCCTGCGCCAACTGGTTTGCCCGCGACCTGCAGATACGCCAGGGCATGCAGTGTTCGTTGTCCGGTGGCCTGGCCAGCATGGGTGCGGCGGTACCCTATGCCATCGCCGCCAAGTTCGCCCATCCGCGGCGCAGCGTGGTGGCATTGGTGGGTGACGGGGCGATGCAGATGAACAACCTGGCCGAGCTGATCACCGTCGCCAAGTACTGGCACCTGTGGGAAAACCCACAGTGGATCTGCGCGGTGTTCAACAACGAAGACCTCAACCAGGTGACCTGGGAGCAACGGGTAATGGAGGGCGACCCCAAGTTCGAGGCCTCACAGACGATTCCTGATGTGCCCTACCATCTGTTCGCCATCTCCATCGGCTTGCAAGGCATCTATGTGGAACGCGAAGAAGACATTGCCGACGCCTGGGAGCGAGCCCTGGCGGCTGACCGGCCGGTGCTGATCGAGTTCAAGACCGATCCGAACGTACCTCCCTTGCCGCCGCACATCAAGCTTGAACAGGCGAAGAAGTTCGCCAGCAGCCTGCTCAAGGGCGACCCGGACCAGGCTGGGGTCATCGTGCAGACGGCCAGGCAAGTTCTCGGTTCGGTATTGCCGGGCAAGAAATGAGACGTGCGCGGCAGCGGGGCCTTACACATCTGCCCGGCGAAACACCAATACCCTTGAAACAGTGGTTTGGCATATGGCATCGCAGGCAGCGACGGCAAAGCGAAACGCGCTGGAACTGGCGCCAGTTTAGCCCTTCCCTACCTGCCTCCAGAAGCCACGCTCACGCTAGCGCTGCTCCCGTACGAACTCGATGAAGGCCCGCAACGCCGCAGGCACCTGGCGGCGGCTCGGGTAGTACAGATACAGCCCCGGGTAGTAGTGACACCAGTCCCCCAGCACCTGCTGCAGATGGCCACGCTCCAGGTGCTCCTTGGCCATGTCTTCGAACACATAGGCCAGGCCGAGCCCTTGCAAGGCAGGCGCCAGCATCAGGCTGACGTCACCCAATACCAATGGCCCCTGTACATCGACCTCCAGTTGCACGCCCCCGCGCTCGAATTCCCATCGATAAAGTGCGCCACCTGGGAAGCGGTGCCCGATGCAAGGTAGCTGCTTCAAGTCTTGCGGGTGCTGTGGAACAGGATATCGATCGAAGAACGCGGGCGCCGCTACCACCACCGAACGAAGGTAAGGGCCGATGGGCAGCGAAACCATGTCCGCCTGGAGTCGCTCCCCCAGGCGCACGCCGGCGTCAAAGCCGGTGCCCACCATGTCGACCAGTGCATCGTCACTGACGATTTCCAGGCGTATATCCGGATACGCCTGCAGAAAGCGATTGGCCAGTGGCAGTAGTGCGAGCTCTACTGCGGCGCGCCCGGCGGTGATGCGCAGGTTGCCTGACGGTTTGTCGCGGAAGTTGTTGAGGTCCTCCAGCGCGTCGGCGATGTCCCGAAAGGCCGGTTGCAGCCTCTGGTAAAGACGCTCCCCGGCCTCAGTAAGCGCCACACTGCGCGTGGTGCGGTTGAACAGGCGAACATCAAGACGGGTTTCCAGGGCCCGCAGCGCATGGCTCAGGGCCGAGGGCGTAAGGCCAAGCTCGACCGCCGCGCGGCTGAAGTTCAGGTGGCGGGCAATGCACAGGAACAGGGACAGGTCGGCGGTGCTGGTTGGCTTCATTGCTGAAAGCTACTCAAAGGCCTATGTAATATTCATGGGATTATCACATCAATCCGCAGATTTTAAAGTTCGCTCAACTCATCGAGAAGGCCCGCATGGTGCAGGGTCGGATACAGGAGGAGTTGACATGCGTACCTGGCTCATTACTGGCGCTTCCCGCGGTTTCGGCACCCTGATCGCCCAACAGGCCCTGGCAGCGGGTGACGCCGTCATCGCAACGGCGCGTAACCCGGAAGACATCGAGGCTCGCCTTGGCCAGCACCCGAACCTGCTGGCCGTGCGCCTGGATGTGACCCGCGAAGAGGACGCCCTTGCGGCGGTCGCTGCTGGCATCAAGCATTTCGGGCAAATCGACGTGCTGGTCAACAACGCCGGTTTTGGCGTGCTCGGCGCGGTAGAAGAAACCAGCGCCAGCGAAACCGAACGGCTGTTCACCACCAACGTTTTCGGGCTGCTCAATGTAACCCGCGCCGTACTGCCCCACATGCGTCGCCAACGCAGTGGCCACGTGATCAACATCTCGTCGCTCGGCGGCTACCAGGCCTACATGGGCTGGGGAGTGTACGGTTCGACCAAGTTCGCGGTCGAAGGCATCAGCGAAGCGATGCACCAGGAACTGGCCCCCTTGGGGATCAAGGTGACCGTGGTCGAGCCGGGTTTCTTCCGTACCGACTTCCTGGATGACCAATCGCTGGTGAAGACAGCCCTGGAGTTGCCTGACTACGCAGCCACCGTTGGCGTCATGCGCCACTACGCCGAGGCGGCCAATCATGCCCAGCCCGGCAACCCTGCGAAGCTGGCCGAAGCCCTGCTGGCCCTGGCCAATGCGGCGAACCCGCCACTGCGCCTGGCGCTGGGCAGCGACGCCGTCGCGCGCATCGAGGCCAAGAACAGCACGGTCGAGCAAGAACTGGCCCAGTGGCGGGACCTGTCGCTCTCTACCGACTTTGCCGCGTAGCCGTTACACCGCATGCGCTCCCCGTGGGAGCGGGCGTGCCCGCGAACACCGGCGCAGCCGGTGCCATACACCGCGTTGGCCGTTTCGCGGGCTCGCCCGCTCCCACAGTAACTGTGTATGCCTTCAGGGCTTACAAACAGCCAACATGCTCGCAGCGTCGCTGCGCTCGAACTTGCCAGGTGCTTCAACCGCGATGTGCCTGACCACCAGGTCGTCGACCAACATGGCATAGCGTTGCGAACGCCGGCCCATGCCGCGTGCCGAGAGGTCCTGGATCAGGCCCAGCGCCTCGCTGAACTCACCATTGCCATCGCCAATCATCCTGACCTCCTCGCCCACCTGCAGGCTCGCGCCCCAGGCATTCATGACGAATGCATCATTGACCGAAACACAGAGAATTTCGGCAACCCCGGCGGCGAACAGGTCCTGGGCCGCAGCCACGTAGCCCGGGACATGCCGCTCCGAACAGGTTGGCGTGAAGGCACCAGGCAAGCCGAAGATCACCACTTTTTTCTGCTTGCAGCGCTCGTGCAGGGAAAACGCGTTCGGGCCGATCGCACAACCGCCCTCGCCGTTGCTGTACTGGTAAAGCGTTACGTCGGGCAGTGTATCGCCGGTCTTGATCATCGCTGTCTCCCTGGGGCGGTAAATGGCCAGGCATGATGCAGCATCCTCCGGTGTACGTCAGCTACCACCGCGAACAGGCCAGCCCCCAGCCCGATCAACACACTGAAGCACGCCATCGATCTCGGCCACTACCTGCCTTGTTGCATCCTCGATGGCCCCTTCATTACGGCACAGTACCCAGCCGTGTTCCGCTACCGCACGTTCGAACGCCTCGGTACAGGCAACCTGCTCGTCCAGGCTATGGATCACCGTACTACCCAACCCGCGCGTTCGTGCCGCGGCCCTTGCCCATGAAGTATCAGGGGCCGTGACAACGCCGACATGCAAATCGGGCACTTGCACATTTCGCTCGAGGTTCAGACGCAGGATCTCGTCGAACGCCACGCTGCGGCGAAATGCGGCATCGGACGGGTACCAGCGATCAATCAGGATGATGCTGTCTACTGGCTGCCTCGGCAGCACATGTCGGGAAATCCAGGCACGGCTTTCGGCGAAGCGCTCGCATACCCTCAATTCCAGGTCCCGGGAGGGGTTTCTGACCAGTTGGTTGACGAGGGCCATGGTTTCTCCCCGGTAGGGGTCGCTTTTTTTCTCGCAAAGCCGGATCACTTTCTTGTTGTCAGCCCTCAGGGCCTTGGTAACCGCCTCCAGAAGCGTGGTCTTGCCGGTGCCCTTGGGCCCATCGATGGAAACAAACAGCGGGCGGGTCATTTCTGATTACCAGTCGAATCTGAAAATGCAGCGCAGGCCTGGGTGCCAGCGCGGTCTTTGTGGGAGCGGGCATGCCCGCGAAGCAGGCGACGCGGTGGATGGCACCGGCCAAGCCGGTGTTCGCGGGTAACCCCACACACAGGGTCCCTGCCAAAGCAACAAGTCATGTGCAGCCCCATGAGAGGGGGCATGCAGTTGGCCGGAATCAACCCAGCTGGGCCTGAAGAAACAGCGAAAAAAGCTCCGACTGCGATTTGATACCCAGCTTGCTGTACATATGCTTGCGGTGCACTTTCACTGTCTCCACGGAGATTTCAAGCTTGCGCGCGATCTCTTTGCTGGAACACCCGCTGAGCATCAGCCGGCCCACCTCCAGCTCACGCCCGGTCAGCGGCGACTCCATCTGCTCGACCCTGTCCTCCATGCGGCTTTGCCAGTGCGGCGCGGGCTTGGTGGCCTCTTCTAGCAACTCCCGCTCGAAGGTCATCCGCTGGCGCATCAGCGCAGTGACCCAAGGCCGCAACAGTTCCAGCAGGGTGACCTGCTCGATGCTGAACCGGCGCTTGCTACCCAACGACAGGCACAGCGTGCGCTGCGCATCCAGCTGCACGTTGAACTGAATTTCATCGGCAACCACGTTAAGCCGGAAATAGCGCTGGTAGTAGTCCGTCTGCTCGAAACACTCAGGGGCCACATCCGCCAGGCGCACCAGGCCGGACGCCGCAACCTCTCGGCTGGCCACGTAAAACGGGTCCAGCAGGTACAGGCCGTTCAGGTAGTCCTGGAACAGCGGGTCAGGGTTGCCGTCTGCACTGGGGCATTCGGCGAACACCTGCGGGCGCCCTGCGGAAAACAGCAGCGCAACCCAGCTGTCGCAGGCAACGTACTCGTTCAGCAACCGCACCAGGGCTGTCCAGAAGTGGTCCTTGTCGAGGGTTTCGATCAATTGGCCTACCGATCGGTGCCAGGCGATGTCGTGCAGCGTAAAATTCATCCTCTACCCCTGTTGGGTTACCACGTGGGCGTAATACCCCCCGCCATGATGACCACCCCATAATCCGGGCTAGCTTACGCTGAGCGAACCTGTACCGGGATCGTTTTTTACACCCCATGCCGCCAGGGCATGGCGGTCGAAGCCGTTAGTCGAGGATTGGAAATGAAGGTAGAGCTTGTCCAACTGGCCGGTCGCGATGGCGATACCGCGTACAACCTGCAGCGCACCATCGAGGCGATCGGCAACTGCGGCGCCGATACCGATCTGCTGGTCTTCCCGGAAACCCAGCTGATGGGCTTCCCGACCGAAGAAAACATCGGCCGCATCGCCGAGCCACTGGATGGCCCGAGCATCACGGCAGTCCAACAGGCCGCACAAGCGCAAAACGTTGCCGTGGTCGTCGGGATGGCCGAAGCCGCAGACGACGGCCGTTTCTACAACACCACCGTGCTGGTCACGCCTGAAGGCGTAGCGCTCACCTACCGCAAGACCCACCTTTGGGCATCGGACTGCGGGGTTTTCACCCCAGGCGACCGTTTTGCGACAGCCCTGTTCAAAGGCATCCGTGTCGGCCTGCTGATCTGCTTTGACATCGAATTCCCTGAAACCGCCCGCGCCCTGGGGCAGCTGGGCGCAGAACTGATCATCGTCACCAACGGCAACATGGACCCGTACGGGCCCACCCACAGAACCGCCATCACCGCACGCGCCATGGAAAACCAGGCCTTCGCGGTCATGGTCAACCGCGTGGGCGACGGTGATGGCGGCCTGGTCTTCGCCGGCGGCAGTGCCGTCGTCGACCCGTACGGCCAGTTGCTGTGCGAAGCCGGCCGTGGCGAGTGCCGCATGACCGTCGAGCTGACCATGGAGCAACTGCAGCAGTCACGGCGCGACTACACCTACATCGCCCAGCGCCGCATCCAGCTGCCGGGTGAACAGGTCGAGCACGCCAACGGCCTTCGCGAACTGATCATCCCCTCCTGAATATTCCACCCTTCCAGGCTCTCTTACTGGAATGCAAGGCCGCCAGGGACGGCAGCGTGTTCGACTCTGAATAACAATCACAAGCTGGAGCAAGCAGTAATGGCCACACTCAAGCGAACGCTTTCGCTGGGCTCGGTGGTGCTTTTCGGCATCGCCTACATGACCCCCATCATCGTCCTGGGCACATTCGGTATCCTGGCCGAGACCACGGGAGGGAGGGTACCCGCAGCCTACCTCGCTGCCGCCATCGCCATGCTCTTTACCGCCTTGAGCTACGGCCACATGGCGCGCGCCTTTCCGGTCGCCGGGTCCGCCTATACCTACGTGCGCAAATCGATCAGCCCGCAGCTGGGCTTCATCACCGGGTGGGCGGTGTTGCTCGACTACCTGTTCCTGCCCATGGCGATCTGGCTCATTGGCGCGGCCTATCTGCACTCGGCGTTCCCGGGCGTGCCGCAAGCCATTTGGGTGCTGGCATTCATCGGCATCACCACGACGATCAATGTAATCGGCCTGCGGCTGGCCAAGGCCGTCAATGGCCTGTTGATGTTCATCCAGCTGCTGGTGCTGGCCGCGTTCGTTGCACTCGCGGTGCATTATGTCTGGGGCGACCCCACGGTGCCGCTGTGGACACTCGAGCCGTTCTACAAGGAAGGCACCCAGTTGCCGCTGATCATGAGCGGTGCGGCGATTGCCTGCTATTCATTCCTGGGCTTCGACGCGGTCAGCACCCTGACTGAAGAAACCAAGGAACCACGCAAGAACATCCCGAAAGCCATCCTGCTGATCACCCTGATCGGCGGCGGGCTGTTCATCGCCTGCAGCTACTTCGTTCAGCTCGCTCACCCGTCCACCGACTTTGCCAACGCCGACGCGGCGGCTTATGAAATTGCCCAGAACATCGGTGGCGACATCTTCGTCAGCATCTTCCTGCTGGGGCTGATCGTCGGCCAGTTCACTTCGGGCCTGTCGGCGCAAGCCAGCGCCTCCCGCCTGCTGTATGCAATGGGGCGCGACGGTGTGCTGCCCAGGTCATTCTTCGGCAAGCTGAGCGAGCGCTTCAGCACGCCGGTGCCCAGCATCATCCTATGCGGGCTGGTCGCCCTGCTCGCCTTGCGCATGGACGTGACGACCTCCACCTCGTTCATCAACTTCGGTGCCTTTCTCGCCTTCAGCCTGGTCAACCTGGCGGTGATCTTCCACTACTGGGTTGCCTTGCAGCAGCGTGGTGCCAACGCGCTGCTGATGTACCTCGCATTCCCCCTGGTGGGCTTTGCCTCCACCTTGTGGCTGATGGCGAGTCTCGATCACCTGGCGATCTACCTGGGGGCAGGCTGGCTCTGCCTCGGCGTGCTCTACCTGACCGTGATTACCCGTGGTTTCAAGCGCAAGCCACCGGAGATGCATTTCGAGGAAGCCTGAGCGGCCCTCTAGACCACTCGCCTGGCATCCCTGCGCACGGCCTGCGGCGGCACCCCAAACCCGCGGATGAACACCTCGCGCAGGTGCCGGCGGTCTCTGAAGCCGGTCTCCCTGGCCACCACGTCCAGGCTGTGCCGGCTTTGCTCGATCATCAGGCGGGCAGCCTCCAGGCGCAGGTTCTCCACGGCCTTGGCCGGGGACTGCCCGGTTTCGGCAGTGAACACACGGGTGAACTGCCTGGGGCTCAGGTGCACCACACCGGCCAGCTCTTCAACACTGAGCGGGCGGTTCAGGTGCTGGCGGGCGTATTCCAGGGCGCTCTGGATGCGGTCCGACTTCGGCGCCAAGGCGAGCAGTTCGGAATGTTGCGACTGCCCGCCCGAGCGCCGCTGATGCATCACCAGCTTGTGCGCCACCGACCTGGCCAGCTCTGCCCCCAGGTCTTTCTCCACCATGGCCAGCGCCATGTCGAGGGCCGCGGTCATTCCCGCCGATGTCCAGACCGGCCCATCGATGATGAAGATCCGGTCATCGTCGACCTCGACCTTGGGGTGCAGGGTGCGCAGTGCCTTGGCATAGGCCCAGTGGGTGGTGGCCCGGCGATTGTCCAGCACGCCGGCCTGCGCCAGCACGAAGGTGCCGGTACACAGCCCGGCGGTCCTGCGCGCACTGGCAACAAAGCCTTGCACACACGCCAGCACCTCATCGGCGGGGGGCGTCTCGGGGGTCAGGGTACCGCTGACCATCCAGGTGTCAGCCAGGCCTGGTGCAGCCAACGGCAGGGTTTCGATGGGCATGCCCAGCGATGAGCGGACCATGCCGCCACCTACCGAGAAGTTCTGCACCCGGTAAAACGCCTCCCCGGCGACGAGGTTGGCGACCTCGAACACCGTCTGCGTGGCCAGGCCCATGATTTGAAAACCTTCGGTGATCAGATAGCCGATGCGATGCATGACCGGGCTCCGTCTGGTAGTGTCCTGAAACACTACCATATACGTCATTTGAGCCAGTGAAAATCTACCGCATCATGGCCCCAGTCCCCAACCACTGGAGCTTGAATCATGACTCACTCGCACAAAGGCACCGCCCTCATTACCGGCGCTTCCTCGGGTATCGGCGCGGTATACGCCGAGCGCCTGGCCCGCCTCGGCTATGACCTCGTGCTGGTCGCACGCAACCGTGACCGCCTCAATGCACTGGCCAGCCGCATCAGCCAGGATACCCGGCAAAGTGTCGAAGTCTTCCCGGCAGACCTGGCAAGCCCCGATGAACTCGCCCGGGTCGAGCGCAAGTTGCGTGAAGACGCGAGCATCACCCTGCTGGTGAACAATGCCGGTATCGGCACCCATACCCCCCTGCTGGAAAGCGATGTCGAACGCATGGCCGAGATGATCAGCCTCAACATCACCGCCCTCACCCGCCTTACCTATGCCGTGACGCCAGGCTTCGTTGCCCGCCAGCAAGGTGCAGTGATCAATATCTCGTCGGTCGTCAGCCTGGTCCCGGAGCTGCTCAATGGCGTTTATGGCGCCAGCAAGGCCTACGTCACCGCCTTCACCCAGTCGCTGTACAAGGAACTTTCGCCGCACGGCATCCAGGTCCAGGCCGTGCTGCCTGGCGCCACAGCCACCGACTTCTGGGCGATTGGCGGCTTGCCGGTGGAGAACCTCGACCCAGGTATCGTGATGTCGGTTGACGACCTGGTCGAAGGCGCCCTGCAGGACTTCGACAACAAGGTACTGATCTCCATCCCTGCCTTGCATGACCTGCAGCGCTACGAAACCTACGAGAGTAACCGTCAAGCCCTGTTCGGTGAGCTTTCCAGCAACCGGCTGGCACCTCGCTACAGTGCCAGCTGAAACTGATTGCCTGGTCGAAGGCCCGCGCGGGGGATACATTTGTGCTCCTCTTCGCGGGCGGGCGATCATCACACGCTGACCACCCGATTGCGCCCGGTGTCCTTCGCCCTGTACAAACGCTCATCCGCGCACTTGAGAATGGCGGCGGACGTTTGCTCGGCGGACGTACGACTGGCTACCCCAATGGAAATCGTCATCGCCCCGACCTTGTCCAGCGGGCTGGCAGCGATTGTGGTGCGGATGCGTTCGGCAATGTCGGTTGCCACCTGCAGGCTGGTATCCGGCAACAGCAGGCAGAACTCTTCCCCACCGGCGCGGCAAGCCAGGTCGCCTGCGCGTGAACAGGACTGGATGATGCCCGCGATATGCTGCAGGGCGACATCCCCGACATCGTGCCCCCAGGTATCGTTAACTCGCTTGAAGTGGTCTATATCCAGCGCCAGCGCACAATACTGCTGCTCGCGCTGGTCGAGGATCGCCAACGCCGCGTTCATGCCTCGGCGGTTGACCAGCCCGGTCAACGGGTCACTTTCGGCAGCGTGGTTCAGGTTGCTGATCTTCAAGTCCAGTAACTGGACCCCGGCCACCAGTGCACTGCGAATGGCCGCAGCCTCGGCGTACCAGGCATTCAGCGTGTGCAATTCCCGGCTGGCGCCGAGTTCAGGCACGTGTTGCGCACTGTTGGCCAACTGCCGCAGTGGGCGGGTAACCCAGGTGGACACCGCCAGTATCAGCAACAGCCCGAACAGGCTCACCGGCAGCAGTTTCAATAACGTATCATGCATCAGGTTACGCAACGGGTGCAGCGCATCCTCCCGCGGTTGCTGGGTCACCACCGCCCAGCGCGCGCCCTTGACTTCGGCATACCCGGCCAACATCGGTACGCCCCGGTAGTCAGTCGCTTCCAGCTCGCCATCGCCCCCTCGCAAGGCCGCATGGGCAGTTGCGCTGGAGTCCAGCACCACCCCCAGCCTGGTGGCATCCGGGTGATACAGGACCTGCAGGTTCTCGTCGACGACGAACGCAAATGCGTCGGCGAGCTGATGCCCGCCGATAAGGATGCTCATTACCCCGCCTTCCCGCAGGTTCACCACGCCCCCGATCAAGCCGAGCACGTTGCCTTGGCCATCGCGAATGGGGTTGGAGATGAAAACGCTGAAATGGCCGTCAGGTGAGGTGAACGCCTGGCTGACCAGAGGGCGTCCGGCGCTTGCCGCTCGCCTGGCGGCGTCACCGAGTTTTACGGTTTTCGCAAAGTCCAGGTGCGGGTAACCATCGAGTATGTTCCCCGAGGCATCGGCAATGATCACGATCTGAAGCTCGGAATCCTGCACCTGCAGGCGTTTCGCTTCGCTTGTCACGAGGGCGCGGTTGGTGAAGTCCTGCCCGATCAGCTGGCTGCTGTATTGCAGGCGCTCATGCACCGAATGGATGAACTGGTCGATACTGGACGCCACCTTGTAGGCATAGGCCTTGTGCGACTCCAATGCCGAGTGGATCAGCGACTCTCGCATCACTCCGTAGGCAACGACCAGACAGGTGGCCAGCGTGACCAGGACGCTGGTTGACAGCAGCCACAGCATCAGCCCGCGAATGCCTATGTATCGCGCGCTCGTTCTGCTTGTTCTCTCCATGAATAGCGGCTCCCCCTGCCCCCTTCAGAGCGTAGAAGACTCCGCCATCGGTGCAAGGGCCGGGATGGGGCGCCGCGTGGTCTGCTTCAGGCGGGCCGGGCGTGACCCGCCAGCGCGCCTTCCAGCGCCTCGAGAAACACTTTCACCCGCGCCGGTACGTAGCGACGGGTTGGCATCACCGCCCAGACGGCCAACTGCTCCATCTGTGCGTCCTGCAGCGTGATCTCCACCAGCAGGCCGTCACGGATGTGCTGGAACACGTCCCAATGAGCCAGCATGGCGATGCCCAATCCTTGAACAGCGGCCGACCTCACAGCCTCCACACTGCTGGTACTCACCCGCGCCTGCATGCGTCGATGCTGCAGGCCCCCGTCGACCACGAACGGCCAGCGTGGCACGGCCTGCAGCATGATGCAGGCATGTTGCTCCAGGTCCGCCAGCGTGCGCGGCTGGCCGTGCTGCTGCAGGTAAGCGGGCGCTGCGCACAGCACCCTCGGGTTGGGGGCAATCTTGCGCGCCACCAGTTCCGAGTCGGCCAGGGGCGCTACGCGCAAGGCCAGGTCAAGGCCCTGCCCGACCAGGTCCACCAGTTTGTCCGACACATCCAGGTCGATGCGCAGGTCCGGGTACCGAGCCAGCAGTTGCGGCAGCAGCCCAACCACGATGCCCTGGCCGAAAACACTGGGCGCTGTAATACGCAACAGCCCTTTGACGGTGCTTGATGACGGCCGCAACTCGCCAAGCGCGCTGTCCTCGGCTTCCGTCATGGTCCTGGCATACGGCAGCAGCGCTTCACCCTCGGCCGTCAGGGCCACGGCACGGGTGGTTCGATGGAACAGGCGCACGCCGAGTTCTTCCTCCAGTGCCGCAAGCCTGCGTGATACCTGCATGGGCGACACATCGAGCTGGCGGCCTGCCGCTGACAGGGTGCCGGCGGCGACGACAGCGAGGAAAACCCGCAGGTCGGCAACGAGCATGATCATATCCTTTGGCGTTATACCGGCTTCTCTGCGGCCTACCTTGGTCAGGTGTACATCCAACAGTAGCCTCAGTGCATCGGCGCCATCCTGTGCGCGCCCTGATCCGAGAGAAATCCGATGACAGCTTTCAAAACACGCACTTTAACGCAAATAGATATTGCCGGGTTGGCATTGCCCAATCGCCTGGCGGTAGCGCCCATGACCCGCGTCAGCGCGAGCGAAACCGGTGATGCCACGGCAGCCATGGCCCACTACTACGAACGTTTCGCAAAGGGCGGCTTTGGCCTGGTCATCACCGAAGGCCTGTATACCGACCAGCAGTACTCGCAGGGCTACCGGTACCAGCCCGGCATGACGGATGAGCAGCAGGCAAGTACCTGGCGACCAGTCGTCGAACGGATACACGCCCACCAGGGTGCGGTGTTTGCGCAACTGATGCATGCGGGCGCGTTGAGCCAAGGCAACCGTTTCAAGCGTGAAACCGCGGCGCCTTCGGCGGTTCGGCCCAAAGGCGAGCAGATGCCGTTCTACCATGGGGATGGGCGCTATGCAGAGCCCAAATCCATGACCGATGAAGACATCGCCGATGCCATCACCGGTTTCGCCAATGCCGCAAAACGGGCCATGCAGGTCGCTGGTTTCGATGGTATCGAGATTCACGGTGCCAACGGTTACCTGCTCGACCAGTTCCTTACCGACTACAGCAACCAACGGAGCGATCGCTGGGGTGGCAGCACCGAGCGGCGCGTGCAACTGACGCTCGAAGTGGTCAAGGCCGTTCGCGCCAAGGTGGGTGATGTGCCGCTTGGCGTGCGTATTTCCCAAGGCAAGGTCAACGACTTCGGGCACAAGTGGGCGGGGGGTGAGCGGGACGCGGAAGCCATCTTTGGCTCGCTGCGTGATGTGGGCGTCGACTTCATCCATGTCACCGAGCACGAGGCCTGGCAACCGGCGTTTTCCAGCAGTACTGCCAGCCTGGTGCAGCTGGCACGGCGTTATGCGCCTGGGGCCCTGCTGATTGCCAATGGTGGCTTGCAGGATGTGCAGCGTGCCGACAGTGTTCTGGATAAGGGTGCCGATATGGTTGCACTCGGCAAGGCAGCGCTGGCAAATCCGGACTACCCGCGGCGCCTGGCGAGCCAGAAGGCGCTTGCACCGTTCGACCCAGCCATTCTCGGCCCGATTGCCAATATCAAGGACACCGAACTCGCCCTTTGAGCGATGCTGTGGATGGCACCGGCTCAAAGATTCAGGTCGCTATCCCTGTATGGGCGGCCTTGTGTGGCGATGGGCTGCATGGCAGCCCCGGCGATTGTTGCGTTGACGCTGAAATCCGGGGGGCCGCTTTGCGGCCCATCGCGACACAAGGCC
>NZ_DKHD01000034.1:0-49388 GCF_002453565.1 Pseudomonas sp. UBA6753
AGGTATCGCTCCAGCTGAAGGAATGCGCCATACCTGTATGAGCGGGCGCCCCCGCGACCACCGGCGTAGCCGCTGCCATCCACCGCGTCGCCTGCTTCGCGGGTGAACCCGCTCCCACAGGGGCGGCGCACCCCCGGCAGTTTGTCGGCTTAATCGTTTCGATAGCTGTCACACTATTGTATTGTCGACTATGTTGCATTCTGTCCCAGTACACTTTGCAACTGTTACGGTATCCTCTACCGTCACTGAGCCGTACAAGAATAACGAGTCTGCCGCCATGACCAACCTGCTGTTGTACCAGCGTATCGCCCAGCAACTGGCCGATGACATCCGTCGTGGTGTCTACCAGCCAGGCGAGCGGGTACCCTCCGTGCGCAAGATGAGCGCCCAGCTCAATGTCAGCCATGCCACGGTGCTGCAGGCCTATGCCAATCTCGAGGACCAGGGGCTGATCCGTGCGCGGCCGCAGTCCGGCTACTACGTGCACCAGACCACGGCCCTGACCGCGCAGACCCCGGACATCGCCCGGGTCGAGCGCCCCGGCCTGGTCACCCGCGCCAGTATCATCCAGCAGGTGCTGACCGAGGCTCGCCGTGATGGCGTGTTCCCGTTCGGCGCCGCGGTGCCGCACGTCGACTACCTGCCGGTCCGTGCCTTGCACCAGCAGATTGCCAAGGTCACGCGCTTCCACAGCCCGCGTGCCTTCAGCTACATGTTCAGCCCCGGTTTCGAGCCGCTGCGCCGGCAGATCGCCATTCGCATGCGTGATGCCGGTGTGCTGGTCGACCCGCGTGAAGTGATCGTGACCCATGGCTGTGTCGATGCGCTGCAGATGTCGCTGCGCGTGCTGACCCGTCCCGGCGACCTGATCGCCGCCGAATCGCCCACCTATTACGGGCTGCTGCAACTGGCCGACCTGCTAGGCCTGAAGGTGATCGAGATCCCCAGCGACCCGTCCACCGGTATCAGTCTCGAAGCGCTGCAGCTGGCGGCCAACCAGTGGTCGATCAAGGCCCTGGTTCTGACTGCGCGTCTCAGCAACCCGCTGGGTGGCACTGTCCCGGAAGAGCGGCAGAAGCAGTTGCTGCGCCTGGCGTCGGACTTCGATATCCAGATCGTCGAGGATGACATCTATGGCGAGCTGATGTTCGAGCAGGGCAAGACCAAGGCGCTCAAGGCATTCGACCGGTTGGACCGGGTGATCTATTGCTCGAGTTTTTCCAAGACCCTGTCCCCCGGCGTGCGCGTTGGCTGGATGATCGCCGGGCGCTATCAGGACGAAATCCAGCGCCTGCAAACCTTCACCACCCACTCGGCCTGCAGCGTGACGCAGATGGGGGTGGCGGCCTACCTGGAAAATGGCGGCTACGACCGGCACCTGCGTTACATCCGCCAGGAGTACCGCAAGAACCTCAGTGCCTACCAGCTGGCGGTGCAGCAGCACTTCCCCGAGGGTACCCAGATGACCCGGCCGACGGGCGGTTTCATCCTGTGGGTGAGCCTGCCGGGGCGGGTCAATACCCAGGAGCTGCATGTGCGCGCGCTGGAGCAGGGTATCAGTATTGCGCCGGGGCTGATCTTCAGTAACACCGAGCAGTTCAACCACTGTATCCGGCTTAATTGCGGTATACCCTGGAACAAGGAAGCCGAGCGTGCGGTGATCACGCTCGGTTTGCTGGCTCAGCAATTGTGCCGGGAGCCAGCAGCGGCACTTTTGTAGGCTTGCCACGCGCCCGTGGAACAGGGAGCATACGCACTTTTCCTGCCAGTCTGTCTATTTGCCATGAATGCTTTGCGCCGTTTTGCCCTGATCTTGTGCCTTGTACCGCTCGGCAGCCTGGCTGGTGTTGCCCAGGCTGCGCAGCCGGCAGGCCAGGCGCAGGCGGCGCCGGTGCAGAAAGCCAAGCCGGTGCAGAAAGCCGCAGCCAGGCCAGCGCACAAGCAGCCTGCAAAAAAAGCCGGTAACAGCAAGGCCAGGCCGGCGCGCAAGCAGGTGAGCAAGGAGGTTGCCAAGCCGCTACCCAAGGCGAAGCTGGACCTCAGCCTGCCGGCCGATATGGTCGATGACCTTGAGCCGAATGTGGGCAGCCCTTCGCCGATACAGCGACGCAAACCTTTGCTGCCACCCATGTTCACTGAAAAGCCGGAGACCAGCGACAGCCCGTTCCAGCTCAATGGCCGGTTGATCAGCAACGAAATGCAGCTGCAGCTGCGCAATGACAGCCGTCGTGACGTGGAAGGGGCGGCCATCGATTTCGAGTACCGCCAGTAGCTGGCGAACTGACTGCCGGGTCACGGCAGATTTCATCATGCCAGCAATTTCAAACGCCTGTTTGAGCGGTTACTATCCAGGGACGTTCGTCCCGTTTTGTTCCAGGGAGTCCTGATTTTGGTGAATAGCCATGAATTGCCGTGAGGGCTGTGGTGCCTGCTGCATTGCCCCGTCCATCACCTCTGCGATGCCGCGCATGCCCAATGGCAAGCCGGCTGGCGAGCGCTGCCTGCACCTGACCGTCGACAACCTCTGCGAGCTGTTCGGCAAGCCCGAGCGGCCGGCAGTGTGTGGCGGTTTCAAGGCGGATGTGGAGGTATGCGGCAGTGACCGTGACGAGGCCATCAGGATTCTTGGCTGGTGGGAGCAGATGACGGCGGCGTGACAGGCTGGATCTTCGACAACAAGGATAAACATGATGAGATCGTTCAAGCGTATTGCTCTGCTGTGTGGCATGGGTGTTCTGCTGTCGCCCGCGGCCTGGGCCGAAAACTGGCAGGTGGCCAAGGACGAGGAGGGGATCAAGGTTTCCCTCAGTGAAGTGGCCGGTTCCAAGTACAAGGCCTATCAAGGCGTCACTGTGATCAAGGCGCCGCTGGCCAAGGTGCAGGCGTTGCAGGAGGACGTGGTCGGGGCTTGTGCGTGGATTCACGAATGCAAGTCGCAGAAGCTGCTCAAGCACGAAGGTGACCAGAGCTGGACCTACACCCAGTTCAATACGCCGTGGCCGGTCACGCCGCGGGACTCGGTGTTACATGTGACCACGGTGAAGGGGGCTGATGGCAGCCTGGTGCGCAACCTGAAGGAAGAGCCGACCTACGTCCCGGAAGAGAAGGGCTTTGTGCGGGTGGCGAAGGTCGAAGGCTTCTGGAAGCTGGTGCCCAAGGGTGACAGCACGGAAGTGACCTATCAGGTGCACACCGAGCCGGGTGGTAGCGTGCCGGCGATGGTGGCCAACAAGTTCGTGGTGGATGCACCGTTCAATACCCTGAAAGGGTTGCGAGAGCGGGCTGAGAAAAACTGAGGCTTTTGGGTTGCCTGTCCCGGCCTCTTCGCGGGCTTGCCCGCTCCCACAGGTGCGTCATGGTCTTCGAGGCCTGTGGAGTTCCTGTGGGAGCGGGCAAGCCCGCGAAGAGGCCGGCACAGGATGAATAAAAAAGGCTGCCCGAGGGCAGCCTTTTTGCGTTCGGCTATGGAAGCTTACTTGCGGTCCTGCAGCGCAACGATGTCGCGCTTCTGCTCGCCGGTGTACAGCTGGCGCGGGCGGCCGATCTTGTACGGGCTGGAGAGCATTTCTTTCCAGTGCGAGATCCAGCCCACGGTACGTGCCAGGGCGAAGATCACGGTGAACATGCTGGTCGGAATGCCGATCGCCTTGAGGATGATTCCCGAGTAGAAGTCGACGTTCGGGTACAGCGAGCGCTCGATGAAGTACGGATCGGTCAGGGCGATCTCTTCCAGGCGCATGGCCAGTTCCAGCTGCGGGTCGTTCTTGATGCCCAGCTCGCGCAGGACTTCGTCGCAGGTCTGCTTCATCACGGTGGCGCGCGGGTCGCGGTTCTTGTACACGCGGTGACCGAAGCCCATGAGCTTGAACGGGTCGTTCTTGTCCTTGGCCTTGGCGATGAACTTGTCGATGTTCGAGACATCGCCGATTTCATCGAGCATGGTCAGTACCGCTTCGTTCGCACCGCCGTGGGCCGGGCCCCACAGTGCGGCGATACCGGCGGCGATACAGGCGAACGGGTTGGCACCCGACGAACCGGCCAGACGAACGGTAGAGGTGGAGGCGTTCTGCTCGTGGTCGGCGTGGAGGATGAAGATCCGGTCCATCGCCTTGGCCAGCACCGGGCTGATCGGTTTGATCTCGCACGGGGTGTTGAACATCATGTGCAGGAAGTTTTCCGCGTACGACAGGTCGTTGCGCGGATACATCATCGGCTGGCCCATGGAGTACTTGTAAACCATCGCGGCCAGGGTCGGCATCTTGGCGACCAGGCGCACCGCGGAAATTTCGCGGTGTTGCGGGTTATTGATGTCCAGGGAGTCGTGATAGAACGCCGACAGGGCGCCGACCACGCCGCACATCACCGCCATCGGGTGGGCGTCGCGGCGGAAGCCGTTGAAGAAGGACTTCAGCTGCTCGTGAACCATGGTGTGGTTCTTCACGGTGCTGACGAACTGGGCCTTCTGCTCGGCATTCGGCAGTTCGCCGTTGAGCAGCAGGTAGCAGGTTTCGAGGTAGTCGGACTTTTCGGCGAGCTGCTCGATCGGGTAGCCGCGGTGCAGCAGGATACCTTTGTCGCCGTCAATGTAGGTGATCTTCGACTCGCACGAGGCAGTCGCCATGAAACCAGGGTCGAAGGTGAAGTGACCAGTGGCCCCCAACCCGCGGACGTCGATTACATCAGGACCAACGGTGCCGGTTAAAATGGGCAGCTCGACGGGGGCAGCGCCCTCGATGACCAACTGCGCTTTTTTGTCAGCCATGTGGCCTCCTATTAATGCTTGAAATCATCAGACAGACCCCCCACGCAGGGCCCGCACCACTATAGAGGGATAAATTCAGATGTCAATTTGCCTAAAGGCTTGTTGAAACAGGCATTGAGGCCTGATTTTTCGCGAAATTCTCGCCCATTTACGCCTTTTGTGCGTTAAAGGCAATGCGCTATTTGGGCTACCCCGTCACGTTGTCATAAGCAGCCTAACTGTCTATACTCGCAACCCGACCGCCAGGGGCTTGCAAGCCCGAACTGCTGGGGGTCGCCGTTCCCTGGGTGGTGGGTACCTGACCAGTACACTTACCAACAACTTTGCCCTGATTCGCTAGGGGCTCTTCAGTGTGAAAAAAGCCGTGAAAAGCCAACGACCTGTAAACCTAGACCTAAGGACCATCAAGCTCCCCGTCACTGCGTACACGTCCATCCTGCATCGTATCTCCGGCGTCATCCTGTTCCTTGGCCTTGCCATCATGCTTTATGCACTGGGCAAGTCGCTGGGTTCCGAGGAAGGCTTTGGTGAGGTGAAGGCGTGTCTGACCAGCCCGCTGGCCAAATTCGTGACCTGGGGCCTGCTATCCGCCCTGCTTTATCACCTCGTGGCAGGTGTACGTCACCTGATCATGGACATGGGCATCGGTGAGACGCTGGAAGGCGGCAAGCTGGGCTCGAAAATCGTGATCGTCATCTCCGTGGTGCTGATCGTTCTGGTGGGAGTTTGGGTATGGTAACCAATGTCACGAACCTGTCGCGTTCGGGCCTCTATGACTGGATGGCGCAGCGCGTTTCTGCGGTCGTTCTCGCGGCTTACTTCCTCTTCCTGATCGGCTACGTGGTCGCCCACCCAGGCATCGACTACACCCAGTGGCATGGTCTGTTCTCCAACAACGCGATGCGGATCTTCAGTCTGCTGGCCCTCGTTGCCCTTGGCGCTCACGCCTGGGTCGGCATGTGGACCATTGCGACCGACTACCTGACGCCAATGTCGTTCGGCAAGTCGGCAACTGCGATTCGTTTCCTGTTCCAGGCGGTATGCGGCGTTGCGATGTTCGCTTACTTCGTCTGGGGTGTGCAGATTCTCTGGGGTATCTGATCCATGGCTAGCATTCCAACCATTTCCTTCGACGCCATCATCATCGGTGGCGGCGGCGCCGGCATGCGCGCAGCGCTGCAGCTGGCTCAAGGCGGCCACAAGACTGCCGTGGTCACCAAGGTCTTCCCGACCCGTTCGCACACTGTATCCGCCCAGGGCGGCATCACCTGCGCCATCGCTTCGGCCGACCCGAACGACGACTGGCGCTGGCACATGTACGATACCGTCAAAGGCTCCGACTACATCGGTGACCAGGACGCTATCGAATACATGTGTCAGGAAGGCCCGGCTGCGGTCTTCGAGCTGGACCACATGGGCCTGCCGTTCTCGCGTACCGAAACCGGCCGCATCTACCAGCGTCCGTTCGGTGGCCAGTCCAAGGACTTCGGTAAAGGTGGCCAGGCCGCCCGTACCTGTGCTGCTTCCGACCGTACCGGTCACGCGCTGCTGCACACCCTGTACCAGGGCAACCTGAAGGCAGGCACTACCTTCCTCAACGAGTACTACGCTGTTGACCTGGTGAAGAACCAGGACGGCGCGTTCGTCGGTGTGATCGCAATCTGCATCGAAACCGGCGAAACCATGTACATCAAGTCCAAGGCCACCGTTCTGGCCACTGGCGGTGCCGGTCGTATCTACGCCTCCACCACCAACGCCCTGATCAACACCGGTGACGGTATCGGCATGGCGCTGCGTGCAGGCGTGCCGGTGCAGGACATCGAGATGTGGCAGTTCCACCCGACCGGCATCGCCGGCGCCGGTGTACTGGTTACCGAAGGTTGCCGCGGTGAAGGTGGCTACCTGATCAACGCCCACGGCGAGCGCTTCATGGAGCGTTACGCGCCGAACGCGAAAGACCTGGCCGGCCGCGACGTGGTTGCCCGTTCCATGGTCAAGGAAATCATCGCCGGCAACGGCGTGGGCCCGAACAAGGACCACGTGCTGCTGAAGCTGGACCACCTGGGCGAGGAAGTGCTGCACAGCCGCCTGCCAGGTATCTGCGAGCTGTCCAAGACCTTCGCCCACGTCGACCCAGTCGTCGCGCCGGTCCCGGTCGTACCGACCTGCCACTACATGATGGGCGGCGTTGCCACCAATATTCATGGCCAGGCCATCACCATGGACGCCGAAGGCAAGGACCAAATCATCCCGGGTCTGTTCGCAGTGGGTGAAGTGGCGTGCGTATCGGTCCACGGTGCCAACCGCCTGGGCGGCAACTCGCTGCTCGACCTGGTGGTGTTCGGTCGTGCCGCTGGCCTGCACCTGGAAAAATCGCTGTCCGACGGCGTGGAATACCGCGACGCCAGCGACACCGATATCGATGTTGCCCTGAACCGCCTGAACAAGCTCAACGAGCGTACCACTGGCGAAGACGTTGCCAGCCTCAAGCGCGAGCTGCAGAGCTGCATGCAGAACTACTTCGGTGTATTCCGTACTGGCGAATACATGCAGAAGGGTATCGAGCAGCTGGCCGGCCTGCGTGACCGTATTGCCAACGTCAAGATCAACGACAAGTCCCAGGCCTTCAACACCGCGCGTATCGAAGCGCTGGAGCTGCAGAACCTGCTGGAAGTCGCCGAAGCTACCGCCATCGCGGCCGAAGCCCGTAAAGAGTCCCGCGGCGCCCACGCCCGTGAAGACTTCGAAGACCGTGACGACGAAAACTGGCTGTGCCACACCCTGTACTACCCGGGTGAGAAGCGCGTTGCCAAGCGCGGCGTCAACTTTGCGCCGAAGACTGTTCCAGCCTTCGAACCAAAAGTCCGGACTTACTAAGGGTGGCTGCTATGTTGAAAGTCGAAGTTTATCGTTACAACCCGGACACCGACTCGGCGCCCAAAATGGAGTCGTTCGACGTCGATACCGGCGGCAAGGACCTGATGGTTCTCGATGTATTGGCGCTGATCAAGGAAAAGGACGAAGGTTTCTCGTACCGTCGCTCCTGCCGTGAAGGCGTTTGCGGTTCCGACGGCATGAACATGAACGGCAAGAACGGCCTGGCCTGCATCACCCCGCTGTCGGCGGTGGTGAAGGGCAACAAGCTGGTTCTGCGCCCGCTGCCGGGCCTGCCGGTCATTCGTGACCTGGTCGTCGACATGAGCATCTTCTACAAGCAGTACGAGAAGGTGAAGCCGTTCCTGCAGAACGACACTCCTGCGCCGGCCATCGAGCGCCTGCAGTCGCCGGAAGACCGCGACAAGCTGGACGGCCTGTACGAGTGCATCCTGTGCGCTTGCTGCTCGACTTCCTGCCCATCGTTCTGGTGGAACCCGGACAAGTTCCTGGGCCCGGCTGCACTGCTGCAGGCCTATCGCTTCCTGGCCGACAGCCGTGACACCAAGACCCAGGAGCGCCTGGCGTCCCTGGATGACCCGTTCAGCGTATTCCGCTGCCGCGGGATCATGAACTGCGTCAACGTTTGCCCGAAAGGTCTGAACCCGACCAAGGCAATCGGCCACGTACGTAACATGCTGCTGCAAAGCGGCACCTGATACAAAGAGTTGTACCTGCAGTAAGCCGAGGTGCGGGTGGTGAGCCCGCACTGAGGTAAAACCCGAACAAGGGCTCACAAAGCCCGCGTTCATTACCTATGAAGATATGAGACCAGCAGGGGCTTTCCGGGCTGGTACCCGGAAAATCAGCAGGATCCAAGTGGCGTGGTTCAGTCGCTGTATTCGGACTTTTCCAGGTTTGCTGTGGCTCTCGCCGATCAGTCCCCTAACCGAGGGTGACCAAGCATGCAAGAAAGCGTGATGCAGCGCATGTGGGAAAGCGCCCACCTTTCAGGTGGTAACGCTGCATATGTGGAAGAGCTTTATGAGCTCTACCTGCACGACCCTAACGCTGTGCCAGAAGAGTGGCGCACCTACTTCCAGAAGTTGCCCGCCGACGGCAGCACCGCTACCGATGTATCGCACTCGACAATCCGCGACCATTTCGTACTGCTGGCAAAGAACCAGCGCCGCGCCCAACCGGTATCCGCCGGGAGCGTGAGCAGTGAACACGAGAAGAAGCAGGTTGAAGTTCTGCGACTGATCCAGGCCTATCGTATGCGCGGCCATCAGGCTGCCAAGCTCGACCCGTTGGGGTTGTGGCAGCGTCCTGCGCCCGTAGACCTGTCGATCAATCACTACGGCTTGACCAATGCCGATCTTGATACGACCTTCCGTGCCGGCGACCTGTTCATCGGCAAAGAGGAGGCGAGCCTACGCGAGATCTTCGAGGCGCTCCAGAAGACATATTGTCGCACCATTGGCGCCGAGTTCACCCACATCGTCGATTCCGAGCAGCGCAGCTGGTTCCAGCAGCGCCTGGAAAGCGTGCGCGGCCGTCCGGAGTTTTCCGCTGACGTGCAGGCCCACCTGCTCGAGCGCGTGACCGCCGGTGAAGGCCTTGAGAAATACCTGGGCACCAAGTACCCGGGCACCAAGCGTTTCGGCCTCGAGGGCGGCGAAAGCCTGATCCCGATGCTGGACGAGATGATCCAGCGTTCCGGTTCCTACGGCACCAAGGAAGTCGTGATCGGCATGGCCCACCGTGGCCGCCTGAACGTTCTGGTCAACACCTTCGGCAAGAACCCGCGCGAGCTGTTCGACGAGTTCGAAGGCAAGAAGATGAACGAGCTGGGCTCCGGTGACGTGAAGTATCACCAGGGCTTCTCCTCGAACGTGATGACCCCGGGTGGCGAAGTGCACCTGGCCATGGCGTTCAACCCGTCCCACCTGGAAATCGTCTCGCCAGTGGTCGAGGGTTCGGTGCGCGCCCGTCAGGACCGCCGCAACGACACCGTTGGCGACAAGGTACTGCCGATCTCGATCCACGGCGACGCAGCATTCGCCGGCCAGGGCGTGGTCATGGAAACCTTCCAGATGTCGCAGACCCGCGGTTTCAAGACCGGCGGTACCGTGCACATCGTGATCAACAACCAGGTTGGTTTCACCATCAGCAACCCGCTGGACGCGCGCTCCACCGAGTACGCCACCGACGTTGCCAAGATGATCCAGGCGCCGATCCTGCACGTGAACGGGGACGACCCGGAAGCCGTGCTGTTCGTGACCCAGCTGGCCATCGACTACCGCATGCAGTTCAAGCGTGACGTGGTCATCGACCTGGTCTGCTACCGCCGCCGCGGCCACAACGAGGCCGACGAGCCGAACGGCACCCAGCCTTTGATGTACCAGCAGATCAGCAAGCAGCGCACCACGCGTGAACTGTACGCTGAGGCGCTGATCCAGGCCGGCCGCATCGATTCCGAGCGCGCCCAGGCCAAGATCGACGAGTACCGCAACGCGCTGGACAACGGCCTGCACGTGGTGAAGAGCCTGGTCAAGGAGCCGAACCGCGAGCTGTTCGTCGACTGGCGTCCGTATCTGGGCCATGCCTGGACCGCGCGTCACGACACCCGCTTCGACCTCAAGACCCTGCAGGAACTGTCGGCCAAGCTGCTGGAGATCCCGGAAGGTTTCGTCGTCCAGCGCCAGGTCGCCAAGATCTACGAAGACCGTCAGAAGATGCAGGCCGGTGGCTTGCCGATCAACTGGGGTTATGCAGAGACCATGGCCTACGCCACCCTGCAGTTCGAAGGTCACCCGATCCGCATGACCGGCCAGGACATTGGCCGTGGCACCTTCTCGCACCGTCACGCGGTGCTGCACAACCAGAAGGACGCCAGCACCTACGTACCGCTGAAGAACCTGTTCCCGGGCCAGCCTCAGTTCGAACTGTACGACTCCTTCCTGTCGGAAGAAGCGGTACTGGCCTTCGAATACGGCTACTCGACCACCACGCCGAACGCGCTGGTGATCTGGGAAGCCCAGTTCGGTGACTTCGCCAACGGTGCGCAAGTGGTGATCGACCAGTTCATCACCAGCGGCGAGCACAAGTGGGGCCGTCTGTGCGGTCTGACCATGCTGCTGCCACACGGTTATGAAGGGCAGGGCCCGGAGCACTCCTCCGCGCGCCTGGAGCGTTACCTGCAGCTGTGCGCCGAGCACAACATCCAGGTCTGCGTACCGACCACCCCGGCCCAGATCTACCACCTGCTGCGTCGCCAGGTCATCCGTCCGCTGCGCAAGCCGCTGATCGTGCTGACGCCGAAGTCGCTGCTGCGCCACAAGCTGGCCATCTCGACCCTGGAAGACCTGGCAGAAGGCTCGTTCCAGACCGTGATCCCGGAAATCGACAGCCTCGATCCGGCCAAGGTCGAACGCCTGGTCCTGTGCGGCGGCAAGGTTTACTACGACCTGCTGGAAAAACGCCGTGCCGAAGGCCGCGAAGACATCGCCATCGTGCGTATCGAGCAGCTGTATCCGTTCCCTGAGGACGACCTGGTCGAAATCCTGGCGCCTTACACCAACCTCAAGCATGCGGTCTGGTGTCAGGAAGAGCCGATGAACCAGGGCGCCTGGTACAGCAGCCAGCACCACATGCGCCGTATCCTGGGCCGCCACAACAAGGCACTGGTCCTGGAATACGCCGGCCGCGACGCTTCCGCCGCGCCAGCCTGTGGTTACGCATCGAAGCACGCCGAACAGCAGGAAAAACTGCTGCAAGACGCCTTCACTGTTTAATGCCTTCGCGCACCTGAAACCGAATTTAAGGAAACACAGATAATGGCTATCGAGATCAAAGCCCCAACCTTCCCGGAATCGGTTGCCGATGGCACCGTTGCCACCTGGCACAAGCAGCCGGGCGATGCCGTCAAGCGTGACGAGCTGATCGTCGACATCGAGACCGACAAGGTCGTCCTGGAAGTACTGGCCACCGCCGACGGCGTGCTGGGCGCCATCGTCAAGGGCGAGGGCGACACCGTCCTGTCCGACGAAGTACTGGGTTCGATCGTTGAAGGCGGTGCTGCCGCCGCTGCACCAGCTGCTGCCCCGGCCGCTGCTGCCCCGGCTGCCGCTGCTGCCGACGCTGGCGAAGAAGACCCGGTTGCCGCCCCGGCCGCGCGCAAGCTGGCTGAAGAGAACGGCATCGACCTGGCTACCGTTGCCGGCACCGGCAAAGGTGGTCGCATCACCAAGGAAGACGTCGTCGCTGCCGTCGCCAACAAGAAGTCGGCGCCTGCTGCAGCTGCCAAGCCTGCCGCCGCTGCCGCTGCTGCCCCGGTTGTCGTTGCCGCTGGCGACCGCACCGAGAAGCGTGTGCCGATGACCCGCCTGCGCGCCAAGATCGCCGAGCGTCTGGTCGAAGCCCAGTCGAGCATGGCCATGCTGACCACCTTCAACGAAGTCGACATGACCGAAGTCATGGCCCTGCGTTCGAAGTACAAGGACCTGTTCGAGAAGACCCACAATGGCGTACGCCTGGGCTTCATGTCGTTCTTCGTCAAGGCCGCCACCGAAGCCCTGAAGCGCTTCCCGGCTGTCAACGCCTCGATCGACGGCAACGACATCGTCTACCACGGCTACGCCGACGTCGGCGTTGCCGTGTCCAGCGACCGTGGCCTGGTGGTACCGGTACTGCGTAACGCCGAGTCGATGAGCCTGGCGGAAATCGAGAACGGCATCGCCACCTTCGGCAAGAAGGCCCGTGACGGCAAGCTGGCCATCGAAGAGATGACCGGCGGCACCTTCACCATCACCAACGGTGGTACCTTCGGTTCGATGATGTCGACCCCGATCGTCAACCCGCCGCAGGCCGCCATTCTCGGCATGCACAACATCATCCAGCGCCCGATGGCCATCAATGGCCAGGTGGTGATTCGCCCGATGATGTACCTGGCGCTGTCGTACGATCACCGCCTGATCGACGGCAAGGAAGCGGTAACCTTCCTGGTCACCATCAAGAACCTGCTGGAAGATCCGTCTCGCCTGCTGCTGGACATCTAACCCTCTGGCTGCGTACCGTGCCGGCCCTGGCTTCGCAGGAAGCCATGCCGCGCGGTCCGCGGCTTGTAGCTTGTAGCTGATAAGGAATCTTTTATGACCCAGAAATTCGACGTAGTGGTGATTGGTGCAGGTCCTGGCGGCTATGTGGCTGCCATCAAGGCCGCACAACTTGGTCTGAAGACTGCCTGTATCGAGAAATACACCGACGCCGAGGGCAAGCTGGCCCTGGGCGGCACCTGCCTGAACGTAGGTTGCATCCCTTCCAAGGCGCTGCTGGACAGCTCCTGGAAGTACAAGGAAGCCAAAGAGAGCTTCAACGTCCACGGTATCTCCACTGGTGAAGTGAAGATGGACGTCGCCGCGATGGTTGGCCGCAAGGCTGGCATCGTCAAGAACCTGACTGGTGGCGTTGCCACCCTGTTCAAGGCCAACGGCGTTACTTCGATCCAGGGCCACGGCAAGCTGCTGGCCGGCAAGAAAGTCGAAGTCACCAAGGCTGACGGCACCACCGAAGTCATCGAAGCCGAGAACGTGATCCTGGCTTCCGGCTCGCGCCCGATCGACATTCCGCCGGCTCCGGTCGACCAGAACGTCATCGTCGACTCCACCGGCGCCCTGGAATTCCAGGCCGTGCCGAAGCGCCTGGGCGTTATCGGTGCTGGCGTGATCGGCCTGGAGCTGGGCTCGGTATGGGCTCGCCTGGGTGCTGAAGTCACCGTCCTGGAAGCCCTGGACACCTTCCTGATGGCTGCCGACACCGCCGTGTCGAAAGAAGCCCAGAAGACCCTGACCAAGCAAGGCCTGGACATCAAGCTGGGCGCGCGCGTCACCGGCTCGAAAGTCAACGGCAACGAAGTCGAAGTGACCTACACCGACGCCAACGGCGAGCAGAAGATCACCTTCGACAAGCTGATCGTCGCGGTCGGCCGTCGCCCGGTGACCACTGATCTGCTGGCCGCCGACAGCGGCGTGACCATCGACGAGCGTGGCTACATCTTCGTCGACGACTACTGCGCTACCAGCGTGCCGGGCGTGTACGCCATCGGTGACGTGGTGCGCGGCATGATGCTGGCCCACAAGGCCTCGGAAGAGGGCATCATGGTGGTCGAGCGCATCAAGGGCCACAAGGCCCAGATGAACTACGACCTGATCCCGTCGGTCATCTACACCCACCCGGAAATCGCGTGGGTCGGCAAGACCGAACAGGCCTTGAAGGCCGAGGGCGTTGAGGTTAACGTGGGCACCTTCCCGTTCGCGGCCAGCGGCCGAGCGATGGCTGCCAACGACACCGGTGGTTTCGTCAAGGTCATCGCCGATGCCAAGACCGACCGCGTCCTGGGTGTCCACGTGATTGGCCCATCGGCTGCCGAACTGGTACAGCAGGGCGCAATCGCAATGGAATTCGGCACCAGTGCCGAGGATCTGGGCATGATGGTCTTCAGCCATCCGACCCTGTCCGAAGCGTTGCATGAAGCAGCGCTGGCAGTGAATGGCGGCGCCATTCACGTGGCCAACCGTAAGAAGCGTTAATTATAAGAAACCACGGCGGGCTGCCCGTCGTGAGTCTTGCGTGCATGACTCACCGCGGAAAGTCCGCCGGACCGGATCACACGGGAAAACCCGGGGTCAACGGTCACAGGTGGTGCGGCGCCAGTGATGGCGCAGCGCCGAAGCGCAGTACCTAACGAAGACGGTAAAAAGCATGAATCTTCACGAGTATCAGGGTAAGCAGCTGTTCGCTGAATACGGCCTGCCAGTTTCCAAGGGTTTCGCTGTCGATACCCCTGAGCAAGCTGCAGAAGCCTGCGACAAGATCGGCGGGAACGAGTGGGTGGTAAAAGCCCAGGTTCACGCGGGTGGTCGCGGTAAAGCGGGCGGCGTCAAGCTGGTTCGCAGCAAAGAAGACGCCAAGGCGTTCGCTGCACAGTGGTTGGGCAAGAATCTGGTTACCTACCAGACCGATGCCAACGGTCAACCCGTCTCCAAGATTCTGGTCGAATCCTGCACTGACATCGCCAAAGAGCTGTATCTGGGCGCTGTAGTCGATCGTTCGAGCCGCCGTATCGTGTTCATGGCTTCCACCGAAGGTGGCGTGGACATCGAGAAAGTCGCTCACGAAACGCCTGAGAAGATCCTCAAGGCCACCATCGACCCGCTGGTCGGCGCTCAGCCGTTCCAGGGTCGCGAGCTGGCATTCCAGCTGGGCCTGGAAGGCAAGCAAGTTCAACAGTTCGCCAAGATCTTCGTTGGTCTTGCCAAGCTGTTCAAGGATCACGACCTGGCCCTGCTGGAAGTGAACCCGCTGGTGATCAAGGCCGACGGCGACCTGCACTGCCTCGATGCCAAGATCAACATCGACGCCAACGCCATGTACCGTCAGCCTAAGCTGAAAACCTTCCACGACCCGTCGCAGGACGACGCCCGTGAAGCCCACGCTGCCAAGTTCGAACTGAACTACGTTGCCCTCGAAGGCAACATCGGCTGCATGGTCAACGGTGCCGGCCTGGCCATGGGTACCATGGACATCGTCAACCTGCACGGCGGCAAGCCGGCCAACTTCCTCGACGTTGGCGGTGGTGCTACCAAAGAGCGCGTTACCGAAGCGTTCAAGATCATTCTGTCCGACAGCAATGTCGCGGCCGTTCTGGTCAACATCTTCGGCGGCATCGTTCGCTGCGACATGATTGCCGAAGGCATCATCGGTGCAGTGAAAGAAGTCGGCGTGAAAGTTCCGGTCGTCGTTCGCCTTGAAGGCAACAACGCCGAACTGGGCGCTAAAGTACTGGCAGAAAGCGGTTTGAACATCATTGCGGCAACCAGCCTGACCGACGCTGCTCAACAAGTTGTCAAAGCTGCGGAGGGCAAGTAATGAGCGTCCTGATCAATAAAGACACCAAAGTCATCTGCCAGGGCTTCACCGGCTCGCAGGGTACTTTCCACTCCGAACAGGCCATCGCCTACGGCACCAAGATGGTCGGCGGCGTAACCCCAGGCAAGGGTGGCACCACCCACCTGGGCCTGCCAGTGTTCAACACTGTGAAAGAAGCTGTGGAAGCTACCGGCGCTGACGCTTCGGTCATCTACGTTCCGGCTCCTTTCTGCAAGGACTCGATCCTGGAAGCTGCCTTCGGCGGCATCAAGCTGATCGTGTGCATCACCGAAGGCATTCCTACCCTGGACATGCTGGATGCCAAGGTCAAGTGCGACGAGCTGGGCGTGACCCTGATCGGCCCTAACTGCCCAGGTGTCATCACCCCGGGCGAGTGCAAGATCGGCATCATGCCAGGCCACATCCACCTGCCAGGCAAGGTCGGTATCGTTTCGCGTTCCGGCACCCTGACCTACGAAGCTGTGAAGCAGACCACCGACGCCGGCTTCGGCCAGTCGACCTGCGTCGGCATCGGCGGTGACCCGATCCCGGGCTCCAACTTCATCGACATCCTGAAGCTGTTCCAGGAAGACCCGAAGACCGAAGCGATCGTCATGATCGGCGAGATCGGCGGTTCGGCTGAAGAAGAAGCTGCGGCCTACATCAAGGCCAACGTCACCAAGCCTGTCGTTTCCTACATCGCTGGTGTTACCGCACCTGCGGGCAAGCGCATGGGCCACGCTGGCGCCATCATCTCCGGCGGCAAGGGCACTGCGGACGAGAAGTTCGCGGCCCTGCAGGACGCTGGTGTGAAGACCGTGCGTTCCCTGGCTGACATCGGCAAGGCCCTGGCCGAGCTGACTGGCTGGGAAGTCAAGAAGTAATACTGCTACACCCCCCACGCGCACAGAGGCCACCTTCGGGTGGCCTTTGTCGTTTCTGGGTATTGGGTATTCCTGTGCCGGCCTCTTCGCGGGCTTGCCCGCTCCCACAGGAGATCTCCACATTACGGGCCTGTGGTGATCCCCTGTGGGAGCGGGCAAGCCCGCGAAGAGGCCGGCACAGGCAACATGGATTTTTCGATGGGTTTGATAGGAATTTTCACGCAGACGAATGTTTCAATCCGAGGATAATTCTCGCTGTCCTCGGTCGCACAGACGACAAACATGTACGCACATCGGACAAGCAGCACTGTGCCAGTGCGTTTGACTGACAAAACAGTTACATTACGCGTTCACTCTGTGCCCGTACCCCAAAAGGGAACGACACGCTAAACGGGTCTGGCCTATCAAGCCGGGCAGCATTTCCCCTCATCCAAAGGGAAATCCCCTCTCGAATCCCGATTTCAGCAGTGTGGTACTACCTTAAATGAAAGTTCTCAAAGGCCAGGATATCCTGGCGCTTGGCTTTATGACGTTTGCGCTTTTCGTGGGCGCTGGCAACATCATCTTCCCGCCTATCGTCGGTCTGCAGTCTGGCCCGCACGTATGGATGGCGGCCTTGGGCTTCCTGGTTACCGCCGTGGGCCTGCCGGTCATCACCGTGGTCGCCCTGGCCAAGGTCGGCGGCGGCATGGATGCCCTGAGCAGCCCGATCGGCAAGTTCTTCGGTGGCCTGCTGGCGGCCGTGTGCTACCTGTCGGTCGGCCCGCTGTTCGCCACCCCGCGTACCGCGACCGTATCATTCGAAGTGGGCGTTGCGCCGCTGACCGGCGAAAGCCCGCTGGCGCTGTTCATCTACAGCCTGGTGTACTTCCTCGTGGTACTGGCCGTGTCCATGTACCCGGGCAAGCTGCTCGACACCGTGGGCCGCTTCCTGGCGCCGTTGAAGATCATCGCCCTGGCGGTGCTGGGCATCGCCGCCTTCGCGCTGCCTGCCGGCACCATTGGTGAAGCGCAGCCGGCCTATGCCGCCGCAGCGTTCTCCAAGGGCTTCTCCGATGGTTACCTGACCATGGACACCCTGGGTGCCCTGGTGTTCGGTATCGTCATCGTCAACGCCATCCGCTCGCGCGGTGTCGAGTCGCCGAAGCTGATCACCCGCTATGCCATCATCGCCGGCCTGATCGCCGGTGTCGGCCTAGCCCTGGTGTACATCAGCCTGTTCCGCCTGGGTGCAACCAGCCACGATATCGCGGCTGACGCCACCAACGGCGCGGCGGTACTGCATGCCTACGTGCAGCACACCTTCGGTTCGCTGGGCAGCGGCTTCCTCGCCGTGCTGATCGCGCTGGCTTGCCTGGTGACCGCAGTCGGCCTGACCTGTGCCTGCGCCGAGTACTTCAGCCAGATGCTGCCGCTGTCGTACCGTGCACTGGTGGTGATCCTGGCGGGCTTCTCGCTGCTGATCTCCAACCTCGGCCTGACCAAGCTGATCATGTTCTCGATCCCGGTGCTCACCGCGATCTACCCGCCGTGCATCGTGGTGGTCGGGCTCAGCTTCGTGAAGGACCTGTGGAACTCGCCAACCCGTATCCTGGCGCCAGTGATGCTGGTGTCGCTGCTGTTCGGCATGGTCGATGCAATCAAGGGCAGCGGCATTGCCCACGTGCTGCCGGACTTCATGGCCCACCTGCCGTTGAGCGACCAGGGCCTGGCCTGGCTGGTGCCTTCGGTGGTGACCCTGGTTGGCGCCGTGGTCTGCGACCGCATGCTCGGCAAGCCGCGCGAAGCGCTGGCCTGATAGTCGAAGCCTGAGGGCGGCACCGGCCACAAGCCGAAGGGTGCTCGCCAAGGGTGGAAACTCAAGAGCCCCGTATCCTAGAGGATGCGGGGCTTTTTCTTTGCCTGTACCGGCCTCTTCGCGGGCACGCAAACCTCAAAGGTGGCGCTGTACCTGTGCGAGCGGGCGTGCCCGCGAAGAGGCCGGATGAGCAGTGCAAATATCAGGATGGATGTGTGCCTTTTGCCGCTTGCCAGCGTCGAAATCCGGTCCCTATCCTTCAGGTATCTGGCCCTCCCGGGAACCCTGCATGAACTTCATCCAAAGCAACTTCAACAACCTGTTGGCCATCGCCTGGTTCGCCCTGTGCTGGGGCGGTTACACCCGTTATGCCATCTGGAAGGGCCGCGACACCGCGTGCCTGGCCAGCGTGCTGCACCTGTACCGCGAAGACTGGATGCGCCGCATGCTGCTGCGCGACAACCGCATTGCCGATGCCAGCGTGATCGGCAATCTCGAGCGCAACGCCTCGTTCTTCGCCTCCAGCACCCTGATCATCCTTGCCGGTATCCTCACCGTGCTCGGGGCCTCCGACCGGGCGCTGTCGCTGCTGGCCGACCTGCCGCTGGTGCAGCAGACGTCCCAGGGCATGTCGGAGATCAAGCTGCTGTGCCTGGCCATGGTCTTCGTCTACGCCTTTTTCACCTTCAGCTGGTGCATGCGCCAATACAACTTCGCCGCAGTGCTGGTGGGTTCGGCGCCGATGATCGGTGAACGGCTGGTCAATGAACTTGAACGCAAGGCATTCGCCTCGCGGGCGGCGCGGGTGCTGTCGCTTGCCGCCAACCAGTTCAACCTGGGCCTGCGTTCCTATTACTTCGGCATGGCCATGTTGAGCTGGTTCATCAGCCCATGGTTGTTCATGGTCATGAGTGTCGGCGTAGTGCTGATTCTGTACCGCCGCGAGTTCCATTCGGATGTGTTGGATGTGATGGTGTTCACACCTACCGAAAGTGTTTCGATCGAACCCGCCAAGGAAAACACCGCTCCTGGCACCTGAAACGTTTAATCCATAAGTTTCAGGCACAAAAAAACCCGACAATGTCGGGTTTTCTTGTTTTAGCCGATTACTGCTTGGCAGGTTCGGCTGGAGCAGCTGGGGCAGCTGGGGCAGCTGGCGCGGCTTCCGGAGCCGGAGTAGCCGGAGCGGCTTCTTCGGCGGCCTTCTGCTCGGCTTCGGCCTGATCTTTGGCGGCTTCGGCGTTTTCCTTGGCAGCCTCGTTCATTTTATCCTGAGCTTCGCCCGCTTTTTCCTGGGCTTGCTCGGCGTGTTGCTGTGCGTCCTGGGCTTTGTCTTCGCTCGCTTTATCGCAAGCGGCCAGGCCCATGGCAGCGGCCAGCATCAGAGCAAAAGCAAAAGGTTTACGCATGGGGGTGTTTCTCCTTGGTGGAATAAGTGACTTGTTCCTTCGAGTGCAACTACGCGGAATAAGTTCCGCGAAGATTACACATATATAACGCCTCGTTCTATATAGACTTTTTAACGATTTTATGCCGCTGCGGCAATGCGCAGGGAAACAGCCAATGAGCGATTCAACCTTGATGGCCATGGCCGAGCGTTTTCTCTCGGCGTTGAAACATTGTCAGTTGTTGCAAATGCGTGTGGCGCAAACCAATGCCGATGGTATGACCTTGGTGCTGCCCTGGTCTCCGGCTATCGTCGGCAACCCGCAGACCGGCGCCGTGCATGGCGGCGCGCTGACCACGCTGATGGACACCACCTGCGGCATGGCCACATTGTGCGTGCTGCCGCGCTTCGAGGTGTGCCCGACACTGGACCTGCGCATCGACTACATGCACCCGGCAGAGGCCGGCAAGGACATCTACGGCCATGCCCAGTGCTACCGGGTCACCCGCGATGTGATCTTCACCCGTGGCACGGCCTACCAGGACGACCCCGCCCAGCCGATCTGCCAGGTGGTGGGCACGTTCATGCGCCTGGGCCAGGAGATCAAGGGTGGCATCCGTTTCGGCAACAGCCTGAAGGAGGGCGGGGCATGATTCCGCACGAGGTTCGTCAACAGCTCAACGCCGCCCACGCAGTGGGAGACTATCGGCCTTTGCTGGCACTGATCCCCTATGCCGGCCTGATCGGCATCGAATGCGAGCGCGAGGGCGATGACCTGCTATTCCGTCTGCCGGCCAGCCAGGACAACATCGGCAACCCGCTGCTGCCGGCCATCCACGGCGGGGTGATCGCGGGCTTCATGGAGCTGTCGGCAGCGCTGTACCTGCTGATCTTCAGCGAGAGCGCGAGCATTCCGAAGATCATCGACTTTTCCATCGATTACCTGCGCGCCGGGCACTTTCGCGATACCTATGCCCAGTGCCAGCTGTGGCGCCAGGGCCGGCGGGTGACCAATGTGGCCATCACCGCCTGGCAGGGTGACAGGCAGTCGCCGATCGCCACGGCTCGCGCGCATTTCAAGATCGAACCGGAAAAGCCCTTGAAATCATCCGGGCAGCCCCCATCTGCATGACATCCGCCGCTAACGCAGGCCAACCCGGCCGCCAGGCGTCAACTGCCATCAGATCGGAGTTTTGAAGACCATGAGTGTGGAGACTCAAAAAGAAACGCTGGGCTTCCAGACCGAGGTAAAGCAGCTGCTGCACCTCATGATCCATTCCTTGTACTCGAACAAGGAGATCTTCCTGCGTGAATTGATCTCCAACGCCTCCGACGCCGCCGACAAGCTGCGTTTCGAGGCCCTGGCCAAGCCAGAGCTGTTCGAAGGCGACGCCGACCTGAAGATTCGCCTGAGCTTCGACAAGGACGCCGGTACCGTGACCCTCGAGGACAACGGCATCGGCATGAGCCGCGAAGACGTCATCGCCCACCTGGGTACCATCGCCAAGTCCGGCACTGCCGACTTCATGAAGAACCTCACCGGTGACCAGAAGAAGGACTCGCACCTGATCGGTCAGTTCGGTGTGGGCTTCTACTCCGCGTTCATCGTTGCCGACAAGGTCGATGTGTACAGCCGCCGTGCCGGCCAGCCGGCCGCCGAAGGCGTGCACTGGTCGTCGAAAGGCGAGGGCGAGTTCGAAGTCGCCACCATCGACAAGCCACAGCGCGGCACCCGCATCGTCCTGCACCTGAAGAAGGACGAGCAGGAGTTCGCCGATGGCTGGCGCCTGCGCAACGTGGTCAAGAAGTACTCCGACCACATCGCCATGCCGATCCAGCTGCCGAAGGAGCAAGCTGCCGCCGAAGGCGAAGAACAGCCGGCCGAAGAGTGGGAAACCGTCAACCGTGCCAGCGCCCTGTGGACCCGTCCGCGTACCGAGATCAAGGACGAGGAGTACCAGGAGTTCTACAAGCACATCGGCCATGACTTCGAAAACCCGCTGGCCTGGAGCCACAACAAGGTCGAAGGCAAGCTCGAATACAACTCGCTGCTGTACGTGCCGGCCCGCGCGCCGTTCGACCTGTACCAGCGCGAAGCGCCACGCGGCCTGAAGCTGTACGTGCAGCGCGTGTTCATCATGGACCAGGCCGAGTCGTTCCTGCCGCTGTACCTGCGCTTCATCAAGGGTGTGGTCGATTCCAACGACCTGTCGCTGAACGTGTCGCGTGAAATCCTGCAGAAAGACCCGATCATCGACTCGATGAAGACCGCGCTGACCAAGCGCGTGCTGGACATGCTGGAGAAGCTGGCGAAGAACGAGCCCGAGCAGTACAAGGGCTTCTGGAAGAACTTCGGCCAGGTGCTGAAGGAAGGCCCGGCCGAAGACTTCGCCAACAAGGAAAAGATCGCCGGCCTGCTGCGCTTCGCTTCCACCCAGGACGACAGCGGCGAGCAGAGCGTCGCCCTGGCCGACTACCTGGCACGCGCCAAGGAAGGCCAGGACAAGATCTACTACCTCACCGGCGAGTCGTACGCGCAGGTCAAGAACAGCCCGCACCTGGAAGTCTTCCGCAAGAAAGGCATCGAGGTACTGCTGCTGACCGACCGTATCGACGAGTGGCTGATGAGCTACCTCAACGAGTTCGACGGCAAGGCCTTCGTCGACGTCGCCCGTGGCGATCTGGACCTGGGCAAGCTGGATTCGGAAGAAGACAAGAAGGCCCAGGAAGAAGTCGCCAAGGACAAGGAAGGCCTGGTCGAGCGCCTGAAGGGCGCGCTGGGTGACAGCGTGGCCGAGGTGCGCGTGTCGCACCGCCTGACCGATTCGCCGGCGATCCTGGCCATCGGTGAGCAGGACCTGGGCCTGCAGATGCGCCAGATCCTCGAAGCCAGCGGGCAGAAGGTGCCGGAGTCCAAGCCGATCTTCGAGTTCAACCCGACCCACCCGCTGATCGAGAAACTGGACAACGAGCAGAGCGAAGACCGCTTCGCCGAGCTGTCGCACATCCTGTTCGATCAGGCGGCCCTGGCGGCCGGTGACAGCTTGAAGGACCCGGCGGCTTACGTTCGTCGCCTGAACAAGCTGCTGGTCGAGCTGTCTGCTTGAGTTGATGCATAGGAAAGCCCGCTTCGGCGGGCTTTTTTCATGGCGAGCATATTGATGACGAGTGCCAAAGGAGTGCTTGATGAGCAAAGTAATCGTCGAATCGCTGGTCTATCACCTGTCCGGCAAGGCGTATGAAAGCCGCCTGGTCTACGAGCCGGGCGCGCTGGGGCGGCCAGGCCTGGTGATGGCGCCGAACTGGATGGGTATCGGCGAAGGTGCCGAGCGCATCGCCAAGGAAGTGGCCGAGAAGGGCTATGTGGTGCTGATTGCCGACCTGTACGGGCAATCGGTGCGTCCGTCCAACGCCGACGAGGCCGGCGCGGCGATGATGCCGTTGAAGAACGACCGTGGCGAGCTGCGCAAGCGCATGCAGGAAGCCCTGGCGCAACTGTTGGGGCAGTCGAAGGCGCTGCTGGAGCCGGGCAAGGTCGGCACGTTTGGTTTCTGCTTTGGTGGCTGCTGTGCACTGGAGCTGGCCCGTACTGGCGCCGATTTGCGTGCGGCGGTGTCGTTCCATGGCACGCTGGACACGCCGAACCCGGAAGATGCCAAGCGCATCAAGGGCTCGGTGCTGGTGCTGCACGGCGCTTCCGACCCACTGGTGCCGAAGGAGCAGCTGCCGGCGTTCGAGGAGGAGATGAACGCGGCCAAGGTTGACTGGCAATTGCTCAGCTATGGCGGCGCGGTGCACTCGTTTACCGACCCGAGTGCCAATGTGCCGGGCAAGATGCAGTATGACCGGCGTACCTCGGAGCGGGCGTTCCGCTCGATGCATAACCTGCTGACCGAAGTGTTCCAGCGCTGATGGCGCATTGGGGCTGCTGCGCAGCCCTTCGCGGGCTTGCCCGCTCCCACAGGTACGGAACTGCCCGTAAGTGCAACGCCGTCCCAGTGGGAGCGGGCAAGCCCGCGAAGGGCCGCAAAGCGGCCCCAATTACCGCGGCAGCTCGATCCTCGAAGTTTCCCCCGGCACCACCGGCCAATCCCCCGCAGCCCACTTTGCCCGGGCCTGTTCGATCAGTTCCACATCGCTGGCGACAAAGTTCCAGTTCATCCGCCGCGGCCCATCCAGCGGCGCTCCACCAATCAGCACCAGCTGGCACTCACCTTCCGCATACAATGTCACCTCTTCGCCCTCCGGCAGCACCACCAGGCTGCACG
Source organism: Pseudomonas sp. UBA6753 (assembly GCF_002453565.1). Lineage (NCBI taxonomy): Bacteria > Pseudomonadati > Pseudomonadota > Gammaproteobacteria > Pseudomonadales > Pseudomonadaceae > Pseudomonas > Pseudomonas sp. UBA6753. The sequence continues at coordinate 23,903 of NZ_DKHD01000034.1, forward strand.
GCTCCACCTCCTCATCGTTCATCAGCAATTCGCCATCCAGTACGTACAGCGCCCGTTGCGCATGCTCATTCGGCACCTGCAAGGTAGTCGCCGGCTGCATCCGCACATGCGCGTAAAGGGTAGGGGAGAGCACCGGCACCGGGGATTCCAGGCAGAACCCGCTGCCGGCAATCATGCAGATGCGCACCCCCAGGTTGTCGCTGACCGGCAGGCTTGCCGCCGGGTGGTGGCTGTAACTTGCCGGGCCTTGTTCATGCTCGCGTGGTGACGCCAGCCATACCTGCAACCCGTGCAGGCGTGAACCATGGGCCAGGGCATCTTCAGGCGTGCGCTCGACATGGGCCACGCCGCTGCCTGCGGTCATCCAGCTGACATCGCCCGGCAGCACCCGCTGCGCCGAGCCGAGGCTGTCCTTGTGCAGGATTGCCCCTTCGAACAGGTAGGTAAGGGTCGACAGGCCGATATGCGGGTGCTGGCGGATATCCATGCCGTGCCCCGGGGCATAGTCGGTTTCGAGCATGTGGTCGAAAAACACGAACGGGCCGACGCTGCGGCACTGGGCCGACGGCAGCGGGCGCAGGATCGGCTGGCCCTCGACCGATTCGGCACGTGGGCGGATGACCAGGGGGCTGCTCATGGGAAGGCTCCAGGCAAGGTGGAAATGCCCCAAGCATAGCGGTTTGCCTGCCGCGGCTGAACCGTCTCGTTGGCTGGCCGGTCTAGAGGTGTGGTACCCGGAAAAGGAAGCTTCATCATGATCGTCAGAGCGCTGGCCTGCGTGCTGTTATCCACCTGGCTGTGCCAAGCGGCGCAGGCGCGCGACTACCGCTACAGTGATGCCCACCTGCACTACGTCGACTTCTTCCAGGAAAGCGAAGGCATGCCCGCGCTGATCAAGGCCATGGATGCCGCCGGTATCGAGCAGTCGATGATTTCCGGCGTCCCGGTGGCCAAGAAGTGGCACGAAGACGAGCCCAAGCGCCCGCGCTATTACGCTGGGGATGACGCCGAAGCCTACTGGTACAGCGCCACCGACACCTACGTGGCCGCGGCGTTGCAGCAACTGCCCGACGAGCAGCGCAAGCGCTTTCATCCGTTCCTGGCCGGCTTCAATCCGGTGGACAAGAACGCCGCCAGCCATATCGAGCGCATGCTCGATCTGCATCCGGGGCTGTGGCAGGGCATTGGCGAGGTGTTCACCCGCCACGATGACCTGACGGCACTGACCAGCGGTGACACGCCGCGCGCCAACAACGAAGCCATGACGCGTATCTATCACCTGGCAGCCGAGCGCGACTTGCCGGTGCTGCTGCATTCCAACATCACCTCCAAACGCGAGCGCAACCCCTTGTACCTGGCGGAGATCGAAGAGCCGCTGCGCAATCACCCGCACACGCGGTTCATCTGGGCGCACGCCGGCAGCAGCATGGAGATTCACCGGCACCAGACACAGATGGACTTTCTGCTGCCGGTGCTGACGCGGTTACTGGAGGATTACCCGAACCTCTATGTCGATTTGTCGTGGAGCGTGCTGGAGCCTTATCTGCTGGATGACCGGGGTGTGCCGCGCAAGGAGTGGTTGGCACTGGTCGAGAAATTCCCGGAGCGGTTCATGCTGGGTTCGGATGTGGTGGGGCGGTTTGGTAGCCTTGGGGAGCAGATGCATGGGTTCAGGCCGTTTCTGGATGCATTGCCGGAGGCGGTGGCGAACAAGGTGGCTCGGGAAAACTTTCTGGGAGTGCTGCCCAAAGTTCACCAATAACCTGTACTGGCCTCTTCGCGGGCACGCCCGCTCCCACAGGGACCCCACAGGTTCCGAAGTCTGTGCAAGACCTGTGGGAGCGGGCGCGCCCGCGAAGAGGCCGGTACAGACGATACAAATGAAAACGCCCCGAACCAGTCGGGGCGTTTTCGTTTACCGCAGCAGCGTCTTACTTGCCTTCCCAGCGCTTGAGCACCAGGGTGGCGTTGGTGCCGCCGAAGCCGAAGCTGTTGCTCATGACCGTGTCGATCTTGGCGTTTTCTTCGGTCTTGCGCAGGATCGGCAGGTCGGCGACCTCCGGGTCCAGCTCGTCGATGTTGGCGGAGCCGGCGATGAAGTTGTTTTCCATCATCAGCAGGCAGTAGATCGCCTCGTGTACGCCGGCAGCGCCCAGCGAGTGGCCCGACAGGCTCTTGGTCGAGCTGATCTTCGGTGCCTTGTCGCCGAACACGGCGCGAACGCCCTTGATCTCGGCAACGTCACCGACCGGGGTCGAGGTGCCGTGGGTGTTCAGGTAGTCGATCGGGGTGTCGACGGTCGACAGCGCCTGCTGCATGCAGCGGATGGCACCTTCGCCGCTCGGGGCAACCATGTCGTAGCCGTCGGAAGTAGCGCCGTAGCCGACGATTTCCGCGTAGATCTTGGCGCCACGGGCCAGGGCGTGCTCCAGCTCCTCGACCACCACCATGCCGCCACCGCCAGCGATGACGAAGCCATCACGGTCGGCGTCGTAGGCGCGCGAGGCCTGCTCCGGGGTTTCGTTGCGCTTGGTCGACAGGGCGCCCATGGCATCGAACAGGAACGACTGGCTCCAGTGCTCTTCTTCACCACCACCGGCGAAGACGATGTCCTGCTTGCCCCACTGGATCTGCTCCAAGGCGGTGCCGATGCAGTGTGCCGAAGTGGCGCAGGCCGACGAGATCGAGTAGTTGATGCCCTTGATCTTGAACGGGGTGGCCAGGCACGCCGAAACGGTGCTGCCCATGGTGCGGGTAACGCGGTACGGGCCGACGCGCTTGACGCCTTTCTCGCGCAGGGTGTCCAGCGCTTCCATCTGGTTCAGGGTCGAGGCGCCGCCGGAGCCAGCCACCAGGCCGGTACGCGGGTTGGAAACCTGCTCTTCGGTCAGGCCGGCGTCCTTGATCGCGTCCTGCATCGCCAGGTAGGCGTAGGCAGCAGCGTGGCCGACGAAGCGGTAGACCTTGCGGTCGATCAGTTCTTCGAGGTTGAGGTCGATGGACCCGGAAACCTGGCTACGCAGCCCCATTTCCTTGTATTCCGGGTTGTAACGGATACCCGGACGGCTGTTGCGCAGGTTTTCGGTGACGGTAGCTTTGTCATTGCCCAGGCACGATACGATGCCCAGACCAGTGATAACGACGCGGCGCATGCGAATAACCCTTAGAAATTGTCAGTGGAGGTGAACACGCCGACCCGCAGGCCTTCGGCAGTGTAGATCTCGCGGCCGTCGACGCTGACCGAGCCATCGGCGATGGCCATGTTCAGCTTGCCCTTCAGGACGCGCTTGATGTGAATGTTGTAAGTGACTTTCTTGGCTTCCGGCAGTACCTGGCCAAAGAACTTCACCTCGCCCGAACCCAGGGCGCGACCGCGGCCCGGCAGGCCCTGCCAGCCGAGGAAGAAACCTACCAGCTGCCACATGGCGTCGAGGCCCAGGCAGCCCGGCATTACCGGGTCGCCTTCGAAGTGGCAGGCGAAGAACCACAGGTCCGGATTGATATCCAGCTCGGCGACCAATTCACCTTTGCCGTACTTGCCGCCTTCTTCGCTGATATGGGTGATGCGATCGACCATCAGCATGTTCGGCGCGGGCAGTTGCGCATTACCTGGGCCGAACAGCTCACCGCGACTGCAGCGCAGCAGGTCTTCCCGAGTAAAGGCGTGTTGTTTGGTCATGCGAGCTCCTCAATAACCCCCTGCGGCAGGGGATGAATCTTCCCGGCCGGCCCGATACGCATCGCGTCCGAGACGGCAGCCTACAGGTAGACTATTGCGTTGTGGTGAAAGTCACAGTGCACCCGGTGAAAGAAGTACAGGTGTGCACTGAAACGTCTATTTTCAGGTCCGATGAAGGTCCTGTCCAGTGTTTAAGACTGCCGCACTTTAGCATTTATCGCCAGTCGCGGTTGTCTGACCAGGTAGCCAGCGCTGCAGCACACGCTGCAGTTCGGTGCGGCGCAAGGGTTTGCTCAGGTAGTCGTCCATGCCGGCCGCCATGCAACGCTCGCGGTCGCCCTGCAAGGCGTTGGCGGTCAGGGCGATGATCGGTAGCCTGGCGCCGTTGGGCAGCTGGCGGATACGCCGGGTGGCTTCATAGCCGTCCAGGTGCGGCAGGCGGCAGTCCATCAGCACGGCGGCAAAACGCTGCCGGCTGACCCGTTCGACCGCCTCCAGGCCGTCCTCGGCCGTGCATACCGCCAGCCCCAGGCTACGCAGCATGGCCTCGATGACACTTTGGTTGACCGGATTGTCCTCTACCAGCAGCACCTGATCATTGTCGGCCACCGCCGGCGGCGCAGCGCTTGGCAGCGTCAGCGATACCGGGGCAGGGCTGGCCAGGGCCAGCGGCATCTCCAGGGTAAAGGTCGAGCCCAGGCCTTCACGGCTTTCGCCGCGCAGCTTGCCGCCCATGCGTTCGGCCAGGGTGCGGGCGATCGACAGCCCCAGCCCGGTGCCGCCATAGCGGCGGGAAATCGAGCTGTCGGCCTGCTGGAAGGCGACGAACATCATTTCCAGGCGCTCGTTGTCGATGCCGATCCCGGTGTCGCGCACGCTGCAGGTCAGCCAGATCAGCTGGCGGTCGAGCACCTGCCAGTGCGCCTCCACCTGTACCTGGCCGCGTTCGGTGAATTTCAGCGCATTGCCGACCAGGTTCAGCAGGATCTGGCGGATGCGCGTGGGGTCGCCGTTCACCTGCAGCTGCTCGATACCCGCCGGCAGTTGCAGGTGCAGGGCAAGGCCGCGCTGCTGGGCGCTGTGCTGGAACGACTGGACGCTGCTGGTGATCAGCTCGCCCAGGTTGAAGTCGATGTGTTCCAGTTGCAGCGCGGCGCGTTCGATGCGCGAGAAGTCGAGGATGTCGTTGATGACCTTGAGCAGGTGCCCGGTGGATTCGCTGGCCACCGCGGTGTACTCGGCCTGTTCGCTGTTCAGCTGGGTGGTTTCCAGCAACTGCAGCATGCCCAGCACGCCATTCATCGGCGTGCGCAGCTCGTGGCTCATCATCGCCAGGAAGTCCGATTTGGCGCGGTTGGCCTGTTCGGCCTCCTCGCGGGCCTGGATCAGTTCGGCAATGGCCTGCTTCTGTTCATTGCTGGCCTGCTCCAGGGCGTGGGCCAGGTTGTTGATGTGGCGCGCCAGGTGACCCAGTTCGCTGTCATCGACCACCGGCAACAGGGTGTGGTACTCGCCCTGCTGGATGGCCTTGACCGCATGCCCCATGTCGCTGATCGGCTTTGCCAGGCTCAGGGCCAGGCGGCGCGCCAGCAGGAAGGTGAACAGCAGGGCGAACAGCGCGAGGATACCGGCCTTGATCACGATTTCCTGCTGGCGCTGGCTGAAGGCGTCATCGGACATGCCGACGATGACCCGGCCCAGGTAATCGTCGCCGATGGCCGGGGTGGTGGCCTTGCCCTGTTGCAGGAAGTCGCTGTCCAGGCGGATCTGCTGCAGGCGGATGGGCGCCTGGAACACTTCGACACGTTGCGCGCGGTTGGCGCTTTCGTCGGACTGCTCCACGTACACCAGGATGTGGTTGCGGCTGTCCTGCACCTCGAGGAAGCGCACGTGGGGGATGCTGAGCGTGGCGCGCATCAGGCCCTCGAGCACTTCGTTGTTGCCCGAGATCACCCCGTATTCCGAGGCTGGCGCCAGCTGGTTGGCGATCAGTTGCCCGGTGTGGTTCAGTTCCTGGCGCAGGTCCTGGATACGCACGAAGGTGAAGAAACTGATCAGCAGCAAGGTCAGCAGCAGGGCAGGGCCGAGGCTGATGATCTGGGTGCGGGTGTGGATGTCCCAGCTCAGGCGCTTGCTCATGGGGTGGGTTCTCCTTCGGCCAGGGCCTTGGCGGCGGCGTTCGGATCGATCGGTTCAAGGCCCAGGGCGCGCGCCACCTGCTGGTTGCCGCTGACGCCGAAACGTACCGGGTACAGGCTGCGCGGCCAGCGCGCCGGTGGCTGGTCGAGCAACTGGTCGAGTACCGCCAGCCAATCGTCCTGGTCGCTGAAGGTGCTGGCCAGGGCGCCGGCGCGGACGAACCCGGCGTTCGGGCCGATCAGCGCCATCTGCCGGCCATAGCTGCTCAACAGCAGGTTCTTCGCAGTCTTGGAGTTGAACAGGTCGGCGTCGTCCAGGCCCAGCAGCACGTCACTGTTGGCCAACAAATGTTGCAGAGGTCGGCTGTCGCGCGGGTCGGGCCAGTCCTGGGCAATGATCTCCAGGCCCAGCGCGCGGGCGGCATGGCGCAGCTCTTCGAGCAGAAAGCTGCTGTGCTCACCGTACAGCACACCAATGCGCTGGGCCTGCGGCAGCAGGTAGCGCGCCAGGCGCAGCTGCCGGCCCAGCGGCGGGTCGCTCCACAGCAGCGTGAGGAACGCGGGCCGCGACTTTCCCAGGCGCTGTTCAGCCTGTACCCGGCTGACCCTCATGGCCAGGGCCGGCGGGCCGGCGGTTTCCCCAAGGCGCCATTCCAGTGCGGCGTTGTCCAGCAAGATCAGGCGCTGGTCAGCCTTGAGCTTGCCCGGGGGTGGCAGGTCGGCGGTGGTCTGGAAATGCACGTGATCGTGCGGCCGGCGGCTTTCCAGCGCAGCGACGAAACTGCGAATGCCGGGCTGGTCTTCCGCGCCTACCAACACGATTTCGCTGGCGGACAGCGGCCCCATCGGCCACAGGCACAACAGCAACAGGCGCAGCAGCAGGGCCATCAGAACTCCAGCTCCGCGCTGACGCTCAGGCGGTGGCGGCTGTCGTAGCGGTTCTGGATTGCCGTGGTCGGCTCATCATCCAGGCGCTGTTGCCACAGCGCCGCCAGCTCCAGGTTGCTGCCATGCACCCGGAAGCGCTTGGCCAGGCGCAGGTCCAGGCGCTCGTAGCGGTACTGGTTTAGCGCATCGTCGCCGTAATAGAACAGCGCACTGGACCAGCCGTCGCCCCACTCGCGCATCCACCCGGCCGAGCCGCTGTTGCGCGCGCTGAGGCGGCGGTCGGCGGGGTTGCTGGCCCAGGCATCCACGTAGGCGTAGGTAAGGCGCAGGCGGTCGCGCAGGGTCGGGCGCCAGTCCAGTTGCGCCTCGCTGCCGCTGAAACGGGCCTTGTTGGCGTTGCTGGCGATGTACTGGTTGTTCTTCAGGGGCTCGCTGATCATTCCGGTGATCTCGTCGTAGAACAGCTTCACATCCATGTTCAGGTCGATGTCGCTGAAGTAGCCGTTGTAGCCCAGCTCGCGCGAGCGCATGCGTTCCTGGTCGAGGTCGCCCGGGCCACGGGTCTTGACGAAGTACTCGCCGTTTTGCAGCTTGAATGCATTAGGGGTTGGGGTCAGGTTCTTGACCGTGTAGCTCCAGTTGACGTTGTTCTCGAACATGTCTGGCGAGCGCACTGCCTCGGAATACACCGCACGCAGGCCATGGCGCGGGGTGATCAGGTAGTTGACCGCCACGCGCGGGGTCAGCGAGCTGCCGGACAGGCGCGAGTCCTCGAACATGGCACCGCCCTGCAGGATCCAGTGCTCGTCGGCGCGCCACTCCAGCTGGCCGAACAGGCGCCAGGTCTGGTCGTCGATGCTGCCATTGAAGTAGGTCTGCGAGTCGGCACGATCATAGCGGTAGTTCATGCCGCTGAGCAGGCGCAGGCTGTCGGTCAGGCTCAGGGTGTCCTGGATTTCCAGGTCGTAGCGGGTTTCGCGGGTGCTCTGGTCGACGTCGCCGCAAACCTGCTGCTTGCCACCGTTCGCCCATTGCTGCTGGACCTTCTCCAGAAGCGCTTTCATCACGGGATCGTTGGTCGAAAGTGGTGCGCCGGTAGCAATGCCGCGCGCCACTTTTTCGGCGAAGTCAGGGTTCATTTGCCAGAGCTGGGTCAATTCCGGGCTGAACGACTGCAAGGCGTCGCAGGCACGCCACACCTGCTGGCGGTCGAAATGCTGGGCAGAGCCCTGGATATACAGGCTGTGCTCGGAGCTGAAGTCCTTGGTCCAGCGCAATGAGCCGGCGTAGTCCTTGGCATTGACGTCAGCGTTGTTACCGGCTTCGTATTTGGCGAACACCGGCTGATAGGTATAAGGCCGCTGGTTGCTGCCTTCCTTCGCCGCCAGTTGCCATTCCAGGGTCTGGTCGTGCGCCAGGCTGTGGCTGGCGTTGATATTGAAGCGGGTCAGCCGGCGGCTGTCGCGGTAGTCCTGGCCGAACTGGTTCTCGTCGAAGCCATCGTCCTGCTGGCCGGACAGCGACAGGCGCATGTCGCCGCCATCCCAGCCGAAGCCGTGGCTGGCGTAGAAATCGTTGATGCCGTCCTGGCCGCGGGTCATCTTCAGCCGCGTGCCATGGCTGTCGGCAGGGTTGCGGGTAAGGATGTTGACCACCGCCATCAGCGCGTTGGCGCCGTAGCTGACCGTGTTGGGGCCGCGGAACACCTCGATGCGCTCGATATCCTCCATGGCCAGGGGGATGTCGCTCCAGTCCACCGTGGCCAGGCCGGCGCGGTACACCGAACGGCCATCGATCAGCACCTGCATGCGCCGGGCATCGTTGACGTTGCTGCCGTGGTAGTTGACCGTGGGTTGGTTGCCGGCGTTGTAGCCCACCATCATGCCCGGCACCAGGCGCAGTAGCTCGGGGATGTCGCGGGCACCGCTGGCGCGAATCAGCTCGCTGTCGAGCACGGTCATGCTGCCCGGGACTGCGGCGGGGGATTGTTTCAGGCGCGTGGCGGTCAGAACCTGCGGCAGGTCCGTGTTGTCGATGAACAGGTCATCGGCCACGGCCGGGCCACCGAGCAGGGCAGTCAGTATGAGCAGGCGCGGGTACGGGGGCGTGCCAGGGAACACAAAGCGGCCTTGTATCAGGATTGAAACAGGCATGGTAACCGACCGCGGGGGTTTTGCCAGTGATCTGCTCTACCTGTCGGGCCCTTTCGCGGGCACGCCCGCTGCCACAGCCGCTCTGAAGGACTGCGCTATCTCTGTGGGAGCGGGCGTGCCCGCGAAAGGGCCGGTACTGACACTGGTTCTGTAGCAGGCGAGCCGTATAATGGCCGGGTCGCCACTTAACTTTTGGCTTTAACGGATTGGATATGACTGAACAGCAACCTGTTGCAGTTCTGGGAGGCGGCAGCTTCGGCACCGCCGTGGCGAACCTGCTGGCAGAAAACGGTGTGCCGGTGCGCCAATGGATGCGCGACCCGGAACAGGCCGAGGCCATGCGCGTCAATCGCGAGAATCCGCGCTACCTCAAGGGCATCCGCCTGCACGACGGCGTCGAGCCGGTCAGCGACCTGCTGGCCACCCTGCAGGCCAGCGAGCTGATTTTCGTCGCCCTGCCATCGAGCGCCTTGCGCAGCGTGCTGGCCCCGCATGCCGAGCTGCTGCGCGGCAAGGGCCTGGTCAGCCTGACCAAGGGCATCGAAGCGCAAAGCTTCAAGCTGATGAGCCAGATCCTCGAGGAAATTGCCCCCGAGGCGCGCATCGGCGTGCTGTCCGGCCCCAACCTGGCCCGTGAAATCGCCGAACATGCGCTGACCGCCACGGTGGTTGCCAGCGAGGACGAAAAACTGTGCCAGCAGGTGCAGGCCGTGCTGCATGGGCGTACCTTCCGCGTCTATGCCAGTGCCGACCGCTTTGGCGTCGAGCTGGGCGGGGCGCTGAAGAACGTCTACGCCATCATCGCCGGCATGGCGGTGGCCCTGGGCATGGGCGAGAACACCAAGAGCATGCTGATTACCCGCGCCCTGGCCGAGATGACCCGCTTCGCCGTCAGCCAGGGCGCCAACCCCATGACTTTCCTCGGCCTGGCCGGTGTCGGTGACCTGATCGTCACCTGCTCCTCGCCCAAGAGCCGCAACTACCAGGTCGGCCACGCGCTGGGCCAGGGCCTGAGCCTGGAGCAGGCGGTCAACCGCCTGGGCGAAGTGGCCGAAGGCGTCAACACCCTCAAGGTGCTCAAGGCCAAGGCGCAGGAAGTGCAGGTGTACATGCCGCTGGTGGCTGGCCTGCATGCCATCCTGTTCGAAGGCCGCACGCTGAACCAGGTGATCGAGCACCTGATGCGTGCCGAGCCGAAGACCGATGTCGATTTCATTTCCATCAGCGGTTTCAACTGAGCCTTCAGCGGCTCTGACAACAGCAAGGAGCAACACATGAACGATACGCCCGAACGCGCCCAGCGCGAGTCGATCATCCTGCGGGTCCTGTGGATGGTGGTGTTCCTGGTGGTCTGGCAGCTGGCCGAGCTGCTACTCGGTGGCCTGGTGCTGGTACAACTGATCTACCGTCTGGTGTACGGCGCCCCCAGCGCCAGCCTGATGAACTTCGGCGACAGCCTGAGCCAGTACCTGGCGCAGATCGGCCGCTTCGGCAGCTTCCACAGCGACCAGAAGCCCTGGCCGTTCGCCGACTGGCCGGCACCGCGTGCCCCGGAAGGCGAGGCGCCGCATGCGGTGGCCCCGGCCCCGCACCCGGTGCGTGACGAGGAGCCCAAGCTGTGAAGCTGTGGGTGCTGCGCCACGGCGAAGCGGAGCCGCGGGCCAACAGCGATGCCGAGCGCCGGCTGACCGCCCATGGTCGCGAACAGGTGCTGCATAGCGCCGCCCGCCTGCTGGGCCAGCCGCTGCAGGCGATCATCGCCAGCCCTTACGTACGCGCCCAGCAAACGGCTGCCCTGGTGCATGACACCCTGGGCTTCGCCGAACCGGTGCGCACCGTGCCCTGGCTGACGCCTGACAGTGATGTGCAGCAGGTTATCGGCAAAATCGAGCACCTGGGCCTGGAGCATGTGCTGCTGGTCAGCCACCAGCCGCTGGTGGGTACCCTGGTCGGGGCTTTGCAGCATGGCCACACGCAGCAACCGGCAGGCATGAGCACTGCAAGCCTGGCGGAGCTGGAAGGGGACTGGCCGCTGGCTGGGTTGATGACCCTTCAGGCGATCAGCTCGCCGGCCTGAAACCCCGGGGCCGCTGCGCGGCCCTTCGCGGGCTTGCCCGCTCCCACAGGTGTGTCGCTGAGCTCATGGTTTACGCGATCCCTGTGGGAGCGGGCAAGCCCGCGAAGGGCTGCAAGGCAGCCCCAGTCAAACCGACAAACCTTAACTGACTCGCATTAGGACTTGGCGAAGCCCGTGCCATCCTCCGCCGCGCCGCGCCCGCAAACCTGACCTGATAGCCCTCGCCGATGACCTTTCCGGACGTTGCCGAACTGCCCCGCGATACCGACAATGGGCCATCATCCCCCATCCGGACCCGGCGCCATGTCGCAGCAGATCTTCTTCGCCCATGCCAACGGTTTCCCCTCGGCCACCTACGGCAAGCTGTTCGCCGCCCTGGCACCGGACTACCAGGTGCAGCACCTGGCCCAGCACGGGCACGATCCGCGCTTTCCGGTGGACGACAACTGGCAGAGCCTGGTCGATGAACTGCTGCATCACCTGGCCCGGCAGGACCAGCCGGTATGGGGCGTCGGCCATTCGCTGGGCGGGGTGTTGCACCTGCACGCAGCCTTGCGCTGCCCCGAGTACTACCGCGGCGTGGTGATGCTCGACTCGCCGGTGCTCACCCGCGCCGACCAGTGGCTGCTGCGCACCGCCAAGCGCTTCGGCTTCATTGACCGTATCACCCCGGCTGGCCGCACCCTGGGGCGCCGCGAAACCTTCAATGACCGCGACAGTGCCCGGGACTATTTCGCCGGCAAGTCACTGTTCCGCCATTTCGATCCCGAATGCCTCGATGCCTACATAGAGCACGGCCTGCAGGCGATGGAGCAGGGGCTGCAGTTGCGCTTCGACCCGGTCACGGAAATCAGCATCTACCGCAGCATCCCGCATACCAGCCCTGCGCCCGCGCGGCAATTGCAGGTGCCGCTGGCCATGGTCCGCGGCGAGCGCAGCAACGTCATTCGCCGCCACCACACACTGGCTGTGCGCGGCATGCCCAGGGGCGAATACCACAGCGTGCCGGGTGGGCACATGTTCCCGCTGGAGCGACCAACCGACACCGCCAGCCTGATCAAGGGCCTGTTCGACCGCTGGAGCCAGGCATGAGCGCGCAGGTCGAGGAAATCCGCCTGAGCCTGGGCCATATCGAACTGGCGGCGCACCTGTTCGGCCCCGAGGACGGGCTGCCGGTAATCTCCCTGCATGGCTGGCTGGACAACGCCAACAGCTTCGCCCGCCTGGCGCCGCAGCTGAAAGGCCTGCGCATCGTCGCCCTGGACCTGGCCGGGCATGGTTACTCCGAGCACCGGCCGCTCGGCGCCGGCTATGCCCTGGCCGACTACGCCCATGACGTGCTGCGGGTGGCCGAGCAGCTGGGTTGGCAACGTTTCGCCCTGCTGGGCCATTCGCTGGGGGCAATCATTTCCGTGCAACTGGCTGGCGCGCTGCCGGAGCGGGTCAGCCATCTGGCCCTGATTGACGGCGTCATCCCGCCGACCGGCGCCGAGCAGGACGCCGGCGAGCGGTTGGGCATGGCACTGCAGGCCCAGTTGCGCCTGGATGGCAAGCGCAAGTCGGTGTACACCACACTGGAGCAGGGCGTGCAGGCGCGCATGAAAGGCATGGTCGCGGTCAGCCGCGAGGCAGCCGAGCTGCTGGCCCAGCGTGGCCTGATGCCGGTGCCCGGCGGTTACAGCTGGCGCAGCGACAGCCGCCTGACCCTGCCTTCGCCAGTGCGCCTGAGCGAGGCCCAGGCCATGGCCTACGTGCACCGGGTGAGTTGCCCGGCGCGCCTTGTGGTGGCTGCCGACGGCATGCTGGCGCGCCACACAGGGTTGCTGGAGCAGCTACCCTTCGAGCAGGTGACGCTGCCCGGTGGCCATCACCTGCACCTGAACGATGAGCAGGGCGCGGCCCTTGTCGCAGACTGTTTCAATCGCTTCTTTGGCTTTGCTTGACTTGCACCGGACAAGTGTCGAGGCTTGGCGGGTTGAACAGGGAGACAACCATGCAACTGCCAGACATCCTGGAGCTTCACCTCGGCGCTGAGCGCCGCCTGGCTCGCCAATGAGCGCGCCTGTTGCCATCCGTAATGCCATCGCTGCCTGCCTGGTGTGCGCCAGCCCCGTTTTGTGGGCCGGCAGCCTGCCGGTACCGGTGGACGCCAAGGTGGTCGACCAGCGCCCGGCCGTGGAGCAGGAGCGTGTCTACCCCATGGGCCCGCTGCGCAAGATCAGCGGCCGCCTGCGGGTCGAGGACAAGGTCGAAAGCCGTGGCCAGGTCAGCTCGGTAACCTACGAACTGCCGGTCGAGCGTACCGCCCGCGAAGCCTTCACCAGCGCTCGCGAAGCACTGCAGCGCGACGGCGGCTACCCGCTGTTCTGGTGCCAGGGCCGCGATTGCGGCGAGGCCAGCCTGTGGGCCAATGATGTGTTCGCCAATGCCCGCCTCAACGGCGGCGACGAGCAGCAGGCGTTCATCCTGCTGCGCCGCTCGGCGGAGCAGGCCGATACCCTGGTCGCGCTGTACAGCGTCACCCGCGGCAACCGCCGCGCCTACCTGCACGTGGAAGAGTTCGTCGCCGGCAGCCCGCTGGGCGAACTGCTGCCGACCGCCGCCACGGTGCTGCGCGAAATGCGCGACACCGGCAAGCTCGACTACCCTGACCTGGCCGCACCGCAAGACGCCTGGGCGAACCTGTTGGCCCGCAGCCTGAACCTCGACAGCACCCTGCGTGCCAGCCTCAGTGGCGCCCAGGCTGAAGCCTGGCGCGAGGCCTTGGTCAAGGCGGGGGTGCGCAATGGCCGCCTCGAAGTCGGTAGCGCGCCTACCGACGGCCTGCACCTTGAACTGATCCGTTGAACGGGCACCACCATGGCTAACAATGACCGCTTGCTGGTCCAGATTCTGCTGCTGGCGCTGCTGGGTGCCGGCCTGTGGGTAATGGCACCTTTCATTTCAGCGCTGTTGTGGGGGGCCATCCTGGCCTTTGCCAGCTGGCCGTTGATGCGCTTGCTGACGCGTGCGCTGGGCGGGCGCGAAACCCTGGCGGCCAGCCTGCTGACCACTGCCTGGATCCTGATCGTGGCGCTGCCGCTGGTGTGGCTGGGGTTCAACCTGGCCGACCACATTCGCGATGCGACGGCGTTCGTGCGTGACGTGCAGGTGGACGGCCTGCCCGATGCTCCGGCGTGGCTGGGTGGCATCCCGTTGGTTGGCGAGCGTCTGGTCAGCTGGTGGCAATCACTGGACCAGCAGGGCGCGGCCTTGCTGGCCTCGGTCAAGCCGCACCTGGGGCAGGTGGGCAACTGGTTGCTGGCGCGCAGCGCGCAGATCGGCAGCGGCGTGCTGGAGCTGAGCCTGAGCCTGGTATTCGTGTTCTTCTTCTACCGCGACGGCCCGCGCTTGTCGGCGTTCGTCCTGCGCTTGCTGCACCGCTTGATGGGCGACCGCGGCGAGTACTACCTGGAGCTGGTGGCCGGTACGGTGCAGCGGGTGGTCAACGGGGTGATCGGTACGGCCGCCGCGCAGGGCGTGCTGGCGTTGATCGGCTTCCTGATTGCCGGTGTGCCCGGGGCCATCGTGCTGGGGCTGGTGACCTTCATGCTCAGCCTGATCCCCATGGGCCCGCCACTGGCCTGGATCCCGGCCACGGGCTGGCTGGTATGGAAGGGCGAATACGGCATGGCGGTGTTCCTGGGGGTTTGGGGCACCTTCATCATCAGTGGCGTGGACAACGTGCTCAAACCGTACCTGATCAGCCGTGGCGGCAACCTGCCGCTGGTGATCGTGCTGCTGGGGGTATTCGGCGGTTTGATCGCCTTTGGCTTCATTGGCCTGTTCATCGGGCCGACCTTGCTGGCGGTCGGCTACAGCCTGCTGCTGGACTGGAGCCGCAACGCCGTCCCGCAGCCGCCCCAGCGGTAAGTCTGTGCCGGCCTCTTCGCGGGCTTGCCCGCTCCCACAGGTACAGCACAGGCCTTGAGCCTTGTAGAGTCCTGTGGGAGCGGGCAAGTCGAGGCGTCGAACCGCCGCGAAGAGGCCGGTACCGACAACCGAAAAGCCTGATCTTTACACCTTCTTTATTCCGATCCCCACCCCCCAATCTCGCCCCTTTACGCCCCTCGCTCGGACAATTTCCCCAAAGCGGCCCAAGCCGCAACACGGGGAGAACCACACATGAACATGCTCGACGGGCTGTCACTGCTGCTGGCAGTGGCATTGGCGTTTTATCTGCTGGTGGCGCTGCTGCGCGCCGATCGCAGCTAGGGAGCGGCCATGCACAGTTACGACTTCGCCTTGCTGTTGGCATTTTTCGCCATCGTGCTGCTGCCGGCACCCTGGCTCGGGCGGTTCTACTTCAAGGTCATGGAAGGCCAGCGCACCTGGCTGTCGCCCCTGCTGGGCCCGGTCGAGCAAACCTGCTACCGGCTGGCGGGCGTGCGCGCCGACCAGGAACAGAACTGGCAGCAGTACACCCTGGCCCTGCTGGCCTTCAACCTGGCCGGCTTCCTGCTGCTGTTCGCCGTGCTGCTGTTGCAGGGCTACCTGCCATTCAACCCGCAGCATCTGCCCGGCCAGGAATGGTCGCTGGCGTTCAATACCGCGGTCAGCTTCGTCACTAACACCAACTGGCAGACCTACAGCGGTGAGGCGTCGGTCAGCTACCTGAGCCAGATGCTCGGCCTGACCGTGCAGAACTTCGTCAGCGCCGCCACCGGCCTGGCCGTGCTGGTCGCCCTGTGCCGCGGCATCGCCCGGCGCAGCGCCACGACGCTGGGCAACTTCTGGGTCGACATGACCCGCGCCACCCTCTACGGCCTGCTGCCGCTGTGCCTGCTGCTGGCGTTGCTGCTGGTATGGCAGGGCGTACCGCAAACCTTGGCCGACTACGCCCACGCGGTCACCCTGCAAGGCACCGAGCAGACCATCCCGCTGGGCCCGGCCGCCAGCCAGATCGCCATCAAGCAGCTGGGTACCAACGGCGGTGGCTTCTTCGGGGTCAACTCGGCGCACCCGTTCGAGAACCCCACGGCCTGGAGCAACCTGTTCGAGGTGACTTCGATCATCCTCATTCCGGTGGCGCTGGTGTTCACCTTTGGTCACTACGTGAAGGACCTGCGCCAGAGCCGCGCCATCCTCGCCTGCATGCTTGCCCTGTTCCTGATCGGCGGCAGCACGGCGTTGTGGTCCGAGTACCAGCCCAACCCGGCCCTCGAGAGCGCGCAGGTACAGCAAAGCGCCCCCATGGAGGGCAAGGAAAGCCGCTTCGGCACCACCGGTTCGGTGCTGTGGACAGTGACTACCACCTCTGCCTCCAACGGTTCGGTCAATGCCATGCACGACAGCCTCAACCCGCTGACCGGCATGGTGGCGATGGTCAACATGATGGTCGGTGAGGTGATCTTTGGCGGCGTCGGTGCAGGGCTGTACGGCATGCTGCTGTTCGTGCTGATCGCGGTGTTCCTGGCCGGGCTGATGATCGGCCGCACCCCGGAATACCTGGGCAAGAAACTGCAGGCCCGCGAGGTGCAGTTGCTAGTGGCGACCCTGCTGGTGATGCCGGTCGGCGTGCTGGTGCTCGGCGCCATCGCCGCCAGTCTGCCGGGCCCGGCGGGTGCGGTCAGCAACCCGGGTGCGCATGGCTTCAGCCAGCTGTTGTACGCCTACACCTCGGGCACGGCCAACAACGGCTCGGCCTTTGCCGGCTTCGGTGCCAACACGGTGTTCCACAACCTGATGATCGGCCTGGCCATGCTTGTCGGCCGCTTCGGCTACATCCTGCCGGTGCTGGCGCTGGCCGGCTGCCTGGCGGCGAAGAAAAGCGCGCCCCAAGGGCTGAACAGCTTCCCCACCCATGGCCCGCTGTTCACCGGCCTGCTGCTGGTCACCATCCTGCTGGTCGGTGGCCTGACCTTCCTGCCGACCCTGGCCCTTGGGCCGATCGCCGAACACTTGAGCCTGGGTTTTTGAGGACCGACCATGAACATGCCCATTCCTGAAGTACAAACTCGGCACAGCGCCAAGGACCAGACCCGCTTCGCCGCGTTGTGGCGCCCGGCGCTGGTGCAGGCATTCGTCAAGCTCGACCCGCGCCAGCTCAAGCGCTCGCCGGTGATGCTGGTCGTCGCCCTGACTGCGATGCTGACCACCGTCCTGTGCTTTGCCCCCGGCAGCGGCGTGAGCACCGGCGTTGCCGTGCAGATCGCCCTGTGGCTGTGGTTCACCGTGCTGTTCGCCAACTTCGCCGAGGCCCTTGCCGAAGGCCGTGGCAAGGCCCGCGCCGACAGCCTCAAGGCCGGCAGCCAGGGCCTGACCGCCCAGCGTCGCAAGCGCGATGGCAGCTACGAGACCGTCGCGGCCAGTGCGCTGCGCAAGGACGATGTGGTGCGCGTGGTGGCCGGCGAAATGATCCCCGGTGACGGCGAGGTGCTCGAAGGTATTGCTGCGGTCAACGAGGCCGCCATTACCGGCGAGTCCGCGCCGGTGATCCGCGAGTCCGGCGGCGATCGCTCGGCGGTGACCGGCAATACCCGGCTGGTCTCCGACTGGTTGTTGATCCGCATCACCAGCAACCCGGGCGAGTCGACCCTCGACCGCATGATTGCCCTGGTCGAAGGCGCCAAGCGGCAGAAGACCCCGAACGAGATCGCTCTCGACATCCTGCTGATCGGCCTGACCCTGATCTTCCTGATCGTGGTGGTGACCCTGCAGCCGTTCGCCCATTTCGTCGGTGGCAGCCTGCCGCTGATCTTTCTCGCCGCATTGCTGGTGACGCTGATCCCCACCACCATCGGCGGCCTGCTGTCGGCCATCGGCATCGCCGGCATGGACCGGCTGGTGCGGCTGAACGTCATCGCCCGTTCCGGCCGCGCGGTGGAGGCGGCCGGTGATGTGCATACGCTGATGCTCGACAAGACCGGCACCATCACCTTCGGCAACCGCCGCTGCAGCGCCCTGCACGCCGCACCGGGCATCACCGCCCGCGAGCTGGGGGAGGGCGCCTTGCTGGCCTCGCTGGCGGACGACACCGCCGAGGGCAAGTCGATCGTCGAGTACCTGCGCCAGTTGCATGACTTCGTCGAACCGGCCGCCGGGCAGTTCGAGGCGGTGGCGTTCAGCGCCGAGACGCGCCTGTCGGGTATCGACTTGCAGCAGCACCGCTACCGCAAGGGCGCCGTCGACGCCGTGCTGGCGTTCGTTGGCATGCAACGCCTGGAAATGCCCCAGGCGCTGGCCCGTGAAGTGGAGCGCATTGCCCAGAGCGGCGGCACACCGTTACTGGTGTGCATCGACAAGCGCCTGCTCGGCGTGATCCACCTCAAGGACGTGGTCAAGCCCGGCATCCGCGAGCGCTTTGCCGAGCTGCGCAAGCTGGGCATCCGCACGGTGATGGTGACCGGCGACAACCCGCTGACCGCTGCTGCCATCGCTGCCGAGGCCGGCGTGGATGATGTGCTGGCCGAGGCCACGCCAGAGAAGAAGCTGGCGCGCATCCGCCAGGAGCAGAACGACGGCCGCCTGGTGGCCATGTGCGGCGACGGCGCCAACGACGCCCCGGCACTGGCCCAGGCAGACGTGGGCATGGCCATGAACGACGGCACCCAGGCCGCGCGCGAGGCGGCCAACATGGTCGACCTGGACAGCGACCCGACCAAGTTGCTGGATGTGGTGCAGGTCGGCAAGGAGCTGCTGGTGACCCGCGGCGCGTTGACCACCTTCTCCATCGCCAACGATGTGGCCAAGTACTTCGCCATCCTGCCGGCGCTGTTCGCCGCCATCTACCCGCAACTGGGCGTGCTCAACCTGATGCACCTGGCCAGCCCGCAGAGTGCGATTCTGTCGGCCATCGTGTTCAACGCGCTGATCATCATCGTGCTGATCCCGCTGGCGCTGCGCGGCGTGCGGGTGCAGGCGGCCAGTGCGGCGCACCTGCTGCGGCGCAACCTGCTGATCTACGGGTTGGGCGGCATTGTCGTGCCGTTTGCCGGGATCAAGCTGATCGACCTGCTGCTCAATGCCCTGCACCTGGTCTGAGGAGGCCACCATGAATGCTTATGTACGCCCGGCATTGAGCCTGGCCCTGTTGATGACCCTGGTGACCGGCGCGCTGTATCCGCTGGCGGTGACCGGTATTGCCCAGGTGGCTTTCCCCAGCCAGGCCAATGGCAGCCTGGTGCGCGATGACCGGGGCCAGGTGCGCGGTTCGGCGCTGATTGCCCAGGATTTCCAGGGCGATGGCTGGTTCCACGCGCGGCCATCGGCAGGCGCATACGCCACCGTGGCCAGCAGCGCCAGCAACCTGTCGCCGAGCAACCCGGCGCTGGCCGAGCGGGTCAAGGGCGATGCGGCTGCGTTGTACCAGGCGCAGCAGGGGCCGGTGCCCCAGGCGCTGCTCACCACCTCGGGCAGCGGCCTCGACCCGCACCTGCCGCCGGAGGCCGTGGCCTACCAGATCCCGCGGCTGGCGGCGGCACGGCAGTTGCCGGTGGAGCGCTTGCAAGGCTTGCTGGAAGAGGCCACCCTCCACCCATTGATCGGCCCGCCGGTGGTCAATGTGCTGGCCTTGAACCAGGCACTTGAGCATCTGGGCCACTGATATCGGGGCCGCTTTGCGGCCCTTCGCGGGCTTGCCCGCTCCCACAGGTACAGCGCAGCTTCCGAGTATTGCGATCACCCTGTGGGAGCGGGCAAGCCCGCGAAGGCCTGCAAAGCAGGCCCAAAAGAGGCTGCAGGACGCCGCCACACCAAAGGATGAAAGATGAGTGACTCCGCCCGCGCAGACGCGCTGTTGGCTACCCTCCCGCGAAGCGGCCGGGGGCGGTTGAAGGTGTTCCTTGGCGCCGCCCCGGGCGTCGGCAAGACCTTCGCCATGCTCCAGGCCGCCCACGCCCAGCAACGCCAGGGCGTGCAGGTGCTGGCCGGGGTGGTCGAAACCCATGGCCGTGCCGAAACCGAGGTATTGCTCGCTGGCCTTCAGCAGCAGCCCCTGCTGCGCAGCCAGTACCGCGGCGTCACCCTCGAGGAAATGGACCTCGACGGCTTGCTCAAGGCCGCGCCGGCCCTGGTACTGGTCGACGAACTGGCCCACACCAATGCGCCCGGCAGCCGCCACGCCAAACGCTGGCAGGACGTACAGGAACTGCTGGCCGCCGGCATCGATGTGTACACCACGGTCAACGTCCAGCACCTGGAAAGCCTCAACGACAAGGTCCGCGACATTACCGGCGTGCAAGTGCGCGAAACCCTGCCGGACTGGGTACTGCAGGAAGCCTTCGAGCTGGTGCTGATCGACCTGCCACCCCGTGAGCTGCTCGAACGCCTGCGCGAAGGCAAGGTGTACGTGCCCGAGCAGGCGCGGGCCGCCATCGATGCGTTCTTCTCGCAAACCAACCTTACCGCCCTGCGCGAACTGGCCATGCAGACCGCCGCTGCCCAGGTGGATGCCGACCTGGCCCACGGTTATCGCCAACGCGGCCAGGAAGCCCCGGCCCTGCGTGGGCGCTTGCTGGTGGGCGTGGATGGCGACGACCAGGCGGAACGTTTGGTGCGCCATGCCAGCCGCGTGGCGCAACGCCGCCACCTGCCCTGGAGCCTGGTGCACGTGGACAACGGCCGCCTGCGCGACGAAACCGCACGCCAGCGTCTGCAAGCTGCCCAGCAACTGGCCGAACGCCTGGGCGGGGAGGTGGTACTGCTGCGTGCCGGCGAAGTGGTGCGCACGCTGATCCAGCATGCCGCCGAACGGCGGGCCAGCCTGGTGCTGGTCGGGCAGTCCCGCGACCGCCTGCGCCGGCGCCTGTTCGGTGCCGGTGTGGCCGCGCGGCTGCTGCGCGAAAGCCACGGCCTGGAAATCAACGTGCTGGACCGCGACGCGCAGCCGCAAGCGCCGCGTTCGGCGGTGCGGCGGGGGTGGGGCTGGCGCCATTACCTGCTGGCGCTGCTGGCAACGGTCATGGCCGCGGGCCTGGCCTGGGCGGTGTCGAGCGTGCTGGCCCTGCCCAACATCTCGCTGGTGTTTTTGGCCGCGGTGTTGCTGGTGGCGGTGCGCAGCAGCCTGGGGCCTGCGCTGGCCTGCGCGGTGCTGTCGTTCCTGACCTACGACTTCCTGTTCATCCCGCCCAACCTGTCGTTCAGGATCCAGCGCGAAGAGGACGTGCTGACCCTGGTGTTCTTCCTGTTGATGGCAGCACTCACCGGCAACCTGGCTGCCCGTCAGCGCCGCCAGTTGCAGGCGCTGCGCGAGACCCAGGCGCAGACCAGCCAGTTGCTCGACCTGTCGCGCCGGCTGACCGTGGCCACCGACCGCCAGGCGGTGTTCAACGCCGCCGGCCAGCACCTGGACGGTTGGCAGGACATGCAGGTGTGCCTGCTGGAGCGCAATGTCGAAGGCCAGTTGCAGGTGGCCAGCGGCGAAGCTCATGCCTTCAGCGATAACGAACGCGCCGCCGCAGAATGGGCCTGGCAGCACGGCCAGGCCGCCGGTCATGGCAGCGACACCCTGCCCAATGGCCGCTGGTGGTGGTGGCCGCTGGCGGTGGATGAACAGCCCCTGGCATTGCTCGGGGTGCGCCCACGTTCCGGCCAGCCGCTCAGCGACCCGCGCCGGCGCCTGCTCACCGCCCTTGGTCAGCCACTGGCCCAGGCCCTGGCCCGCGCGCGCCTGGCCGAACAGCTGGAGGCCGCGCGCCTGCATGGTGAAACCGAGCAGCTGCGCAGCGCCTTGCTCGCGTCCGTTTCCCATGATTTGCGCACCCCGCTGACCGCCATGCGCGGCAGCATCGACAGCCTGCTGGCGCTGGGCGAGGCGATCCCCACCGCCGACCGCCGCGAACTGCTGGAGGGTACCCGCAACGAGGCCGAACGCCTCGACCGCTACATCCAGAACCTGCTCGACATGACCCGCCTGGGCCACGGCGGCCTCAAGCTGGCCCGCGACTGGGTGGCCCCGGCCGACATCGTCGGCAGCGCGCTCAACCGCCTTCGCGCGGTGCTGGCGCCGCTGCGGGTACACACTGATGTGCCGGCCGAGCTGCCGTTGCTGTTCGTGCATGCGGCGTTGATCGAGCAGGCCCTGGTCAACGTGCTGGAAAACGCCGCGCGCTTCTCGCCAGCCAATGGCCGGCTGGAGCTGCAGGTGTCGGTGCAGGACGCCCGGTTATGCTTTGCCGTCAGCGACCAGGGCCCCGGCATTCCCGTGGAAGACCGCGAGAAGATCTTCGACATGTTCTACACCGCCGCTCGCGGCGACCGCGGCGGGCAGGGCACCGGCCTGGGCCTGGCGATCTGCCAGGGCATGATCGGCGCCCATGGCGGGCAAATCCTGGTGGGTGAAGGCATCGATGGCCAGGGCACCAGCATCACTTTATGCTTGCCGCTGCCTCCTCAACCTGAAACCGAAAGCGAAACCCCATGAGTCAGTCCGCCACCCTTCTGGTCATCGACGATGAACCGCAGATCCGCAAGTTCCTGCGTATCAGCCTGGCCTCGCAAGGCTACAAGGTGCTCGAGGCCGCCACCGGCACGGAAGGGCTGGCCCAGGCGGCCTTGGGCAAGCCGGACCTGGTGGTGCTTGACCTGGGCCTTCCGGACATGGACGGCCAGCAGGTACTGCGTGACTTGCGCGAATGGAGCGCGGTGCCGGTGCTGGTGTTGTCGGTGCGCGCCAGTGAAGTGCAGAAGGTCGATGCGCTGGATGGTGGCGCCAATGACTATGTGACCAAGCCGTTCGGCATCCAGGAGTTTCTGGCGCGGGTGCGCGCCTTGCTGCGCCAGGTGCCGCAGGCCGGTGGCTCGGAAGTGGCGGCCAGTTTTGGGCCGTTGATGGTGGACTTTGCCTTTCGCCGGGTGACCCTGGATGGCGTGGAAGTGGCGCTGACCCGCAAGGAGTATGCGCTGCTGGCGCAGCTGGCCGGGCACCCGGGGCGGGTGATTACCCAGCAGCAGCTGCTCAAGGATATCTGGGGGCCTACCCATGTGGATGACACCCATTACCTGCGGATCGTGGTCGGGCATCTGCGGCAGAAGCTGGGCGATGACCCCACGGCGCCGCGGTTCATCATCACCGAGCCAGGGGTGGGGTACAGGTTGGTGGCGCCGACCATGTAACCCCGGTGGGAGCGGGCGTGCCCGCGAAGAATCCAGCGCGATGCATGGCACCGGCTGCGCCGGTGTTCGCGGGCATGCCCGCTCCCACAGGGTCCCTGCTAATTCAATGAGTCATGTGCAGTCCAAGAGAGATTGCCCAGCCCTTTGGGCTGCGTTGTCGCGTAGAAAACTGAATTCGCAAGCGGCCCGCGTACCCTTTGGGAGCGGCTTTAGCCGCGAAGAATCCAACGCGGTGCATGGCACCGGCTGCGCCGGTGTTCGCGGCTGAAGCCGCTCCCACAGAGTCCCTGCTAATTCAATGAGTCATGTGCAGTTCTATGAGAGCTGGCATGCCGGCGATGGGGCCAGAGCAAGCAGCGCAAGACAGTAAACTCAGGGGGCGGTTCTCGACTCCAGATCCATTTCCGCTGGCCACTCTACTCGGGGTGCCAGGCGCAGGGCGAACTCACACCAGAGCACATCGTTGTGATCCTTGGGCTCCCCGGGCGGCGGCAGTGCTGAGGGGCCTTCCTGCATGTAGGTGCAGATGTAGGCCCAGGCATGCTGGTCGGCACCCATCGTACTCAGGTGAAAACGGTCGATGACGTTGTTCGTGCCCGGCGCGACGATGGACAACATGACACCCCATTTGAAAATGACCCCACCGTTTGGCAGGGCGCCGGTTTGTGACCAGCGCTCGGCGCGGACTTGGGACCAGTCGTAACTGACCGGCACGACCTTGCCTTTGTCGAAGGGGTTCCACCATTGGCGTTTGAAGTTGTAGGCGTAGATTCTCTGGCGCGCACGGTTGAACCTGATGGGTAGGTCGCGAGGGGGGGATATATCAACTTGGTATCCAAAAAACGTACACCAGACGCCAAGGAGCAGTACAAGAATTCCAATGATGACTAGCTCTATGCTGCCAATACTCCAGCTTTTGAAGATCATGTGAGGAACCTGCAGCGTAAATATGGCCGCAGGTACGGAGAGTGCCGAGAGGATACCTCTAGGTGAAATAGGGGGCCGAGGCACTTCAAGGTAAATCGTATCTTGATGGTTTGGTATCTGCCTGCCCAAATTCCTGTCAACGGCTGGAGGAGTGGCTGGGCCAGGCAGATCCTCCTTCCAGCCAGCGCAAGGAGGGACTAGTAATGGGGAGGCCAATTGAGGTGCTCCAAAGATCTGATGTTGTTCTCTGTCATTGTTATCTGTGCTCGAGCTGACTCATCATCAGCATCAGGCCAATAAATCAGACTCAACTCCAGAGAGGTAATGTTGTGGTGATCTGTCAAGGGGAACGCCCCTTGGATGTTCAGGATCCTGCTTTCTGTGTCGACGTTTTTGTGTAGGCTTTCTAGTATGTCGTCTGCAAAAACACCGGCAACACTCAGTGCCGAGCTTGATGGCAGTACTAATCTAGTGCTGTCTCCTGATAGGGTGATAGTTTCTTTGCTTCCCCCGGTTCGATGCAAGTCCAGCTTCCATTGATAATGTGAAGTACCCACCGTGAAATTTGGCATGCTCATATACGCATTCAGTACAAAGCCTGCTGCCACCGTGTTGCCGTCACTGATTACTGAATCCATTTTCCCCTGTTTGAAACCAATTTCTATCGAGGCCTCGGCTCTCATGCCAAGCGCTGCGGCATTCAAAGCGCCAATAGCCAAATCAATACTTTTTGCCTCACACCAATACCGATGTTCGGGTGGTAATCCCCACCTGCTACGTCGAGCCCATAGTTCTGTCGCGGAGGATTCTTGTTGCTTCGCCCTAATCGCCAATGCGTATGCTGCCAAGCCCAAGATTATCGCGATTCCCAGCGGCCCTAGTAATGTGCCTGGGACAAGGGCGGCATAGCCCGCCGGGAAGATCGTGGCAAAGGCAATGGCGCTTGCATAGCCATAGGTTTGGGCGGACGCAACGTCCCCCTGGTCATCTGACCTTCGCGCAGCGAAGGCATATTGTGCTGCGTCAGATGCCCCCGCGAGTGCTGCTATGACGCCACCGAATTTAGCAATGCGCTCACCTAAATTCACGGTGCTAATAGCGCTTGGCCACAGCTTTTCCGGGCGAAGTAACTGTGCGGTAAGCCCCACACTCTCTACGCTTGCCCCCAGCACACCAAGGGAAGAAGACCATATTGCGGCAAGCGCTTCCGGGTCTACGTTGGCAGTTTCAAGTAGCGCCTGATAATTTTTGCGCAGGCTGTCTTGATGGAACCATATTCCGCCTAGCCCAAGCATCAGGCTGGCGCTTGTCGGGTTTGTTACAGCACTCCGCAAACTATTAGTCGTATCGCTTGCCAAGCTACGAGCCACCTCTGCACTTAGCCGAAAGGCGTTTGCACCTACAGTAATAGTACGCGCCAGCGTAGTGGCCCCTGATACGGCACTTGCCCGCAATTGAACTAGCCGCACCTGCAACCTCTCGGCGCTTTCGAGCGTCCAGAGCATCACTTCGATCATCTGGCTACGGTTAC
>NZ_DKHD01000060.1:0-96741 GCF_002453565.1 Pseudomonas sp. UBA6753
CAATACGTTGGCTGATGGTCATAAGCGACTCTCGGATTTCGGCAGGCATTCGATCAGTTGGCGCCATTGCGCCTCGGAGTAGCGGGCGAGCAATGCGGCAAGAGGCGCCTGACCTCTGGCTGCTACGTCGATCATTTCGCCCACCGCAGGTACGGTGTGCAGCCTGGGGTGAACGCACAGGTGATGGAGAGCGAAGACCACGATGCCCTCCATCTCGCTCAGGCCCAACCTGCGTGCATCATCGACATGGTTCGAAGCACGCACCGCAGCAAACGGTGGAATCTGGCACTGATTGATGTGCTGCGAACCCGCCCGCAACACTCTCCAGGTAGCCAGCACACGTTCGATCAGCCCCACGTCATCCTGAATTCGCCGCGCAGGGGTCGGCAAAGGGTGTCGCTGCCCGCTCTGCCCTTTCAGGCTTGCCAACCTCCCACCGCTACTCAGGAACAACCAGTCACTGATCGGCCACCACGGGCCTTGTTCAAGCCGCTCGAACGTCGCCGCAAGCAACTCCAGACGGACGGGTTCGTAGACCGGGTAGCAGCCAAATTCCCGATTGGAATCGGGCAACCGACACAAGGCCGTGAGATGGGACGCGACAGCGGCCGCAGGCGCCTCACTGAACAGCCAGCCACACAGGTAACGCCGTTGCTGAAACAACGCCCTCTGCGCTGCTCGGACGGTCAGTTCCAGCAGACGGCGACTGGGGACTATGCCGGGCGAAGCCAGGCAAACCAGTACGGGATGCAGTTGGGGAGCATGGGCCAGGTCGGCCCGGTGCACACGGGTCAATGCCTGCTCACCCAGGGCATTGCGCAGCGGGGCAAGCACGGCGTTGTCGCCATCGTGAGCAGTCGCAAGCGGATCTATCAGCACATGGCAGTACAAGTGCGCCCCATGATGGCTTTCGATGAGCCCGGCCAGGTTATCGGTGCGCATCAGACCTTGGCCTCGCACTTTTTGCTGGCGTCAGGCGTAAGCGAGAGTGGCTGGCTGTTTCCAGCCCCTGACGCAGCCGCGCTGGTTTGCCCCAGCAGGTCGAGTTTCAGCCCGTTGATGGTGATGCCCTGCCCATCCAGCACAATGCTGCCGCCCGCGGTTCTGAACTCGATGCGCTCACTGGCGCGCAGCTGATAGATCGTCGTATGTTGCTCCATGCCCTGCCCGACGGTGACCTTTTGCGCACCTTTGACGACAAGCTCGGCGTCCTTTCCGACAAAGGCCTGGTGATTGGCCCCTGTTGATTCGCTACGGTCGTTGCCTACTTTCTCGAACAGGTCATGCTTGATATCTACACGGCAGTCTTGCCCAATGAGCTGGGTATGGTCGCCCCCGGTTTCCTGGCGGAAGTCATGGCCGATATTCAAGTGCTCATCATTGCCGACCTGCTCGACACGATTACGCCCCACACGCGTGGTCTCGTCATTGCCGACTACATTGTTCTGGTCCCGCTGGGCATGGATGAACACTTCTTCCTTGCCGAGTTCGTCCTCGAAGCGCAGCTCGTTGAAGCCATCGCCCTTGTGGGTCTGGCTCTTGATGGTCATGCGCGTCTTGTGTTCGGGCAGGTCGTACGGCGGCAGCTGGTCGCCGCAATAGGTACGCCCGGTGATCATCGGTTGGTCGGGGTCGGCGTTGACGTACTGGATGATCACGTCCTGGCCGATGCGCGGGATGGCCATCGAGCCCCAGCTGCCACCTGCCCAGCCTTGTGACACGCGCACCCAGCAGGAGCTGAACTCGTTGTTCTCGCTCTCCCGGTCCCAGGGGAAGCTCACCTTGACCCGGCCCCACTCGTCGCAGTAGATCTCTTCCCCGGGCGGCCCGACGACCGTGGCCATCTGCGGGCCGTCGATGCGTGGCTTGGGCAGTGGCGCCGGACGCCATTCGATCCGGCCGGGCACCAGCACGGCTTCCTGCGAGTAGCGTGTCCCTTGTTCGGCCCCGGCAGCTTCTTCTTGCAGGCTGGTGAACTGGCTGCCCTCGTGATGTACACGCATCACACGCCAATGGGCGTTGAGGTCTTTGCGCGGGTGTTCGATGAGGGTGAAGCTCAGCCCCGGTTGCAGGCGTACATCGTCACCCTCGACTTCGGCAATACGGGCGTCATGGCGCAGGGCCGTCAGGCGAGTAGCGGTAAAGGGTACACCGACCGCATCGCGCTTGTAGCGGCCGGGGTAGTCGAAGCGCTCATAGTCCCGGGACTGATGGGTGATGCTACTGTCACCTGCGCGGTGTTCCTGCCGGTACTGCGGGTTGGTGAAGGTGTAGTCCCGCTGCACCTGGCGTGCGGTGCGCACCTGTTCGCTGTAACGCAGGCGGCGCAGGCAAGGCCTGGCCTGGTCGCCACCGCTGTTGGCGCGGTACAGCACCTGGTCGGGGCCGATGTCATCTTCGTCGAAGAAGTCATCACCTTCGTCGTCGGCCTTGAGCGCGCTTCGGCTGATCTGCCCCAACGCCAGCAGTCGGTCGGTGATGACCAACAGGTGGTGTTTCGGCGTGTGCTCGAAGCGATAGACGAAACCCTCTTCACCCGCCAGGCGGGCGATGAAGTCGAGGTCCGTTTCACCGGCCTGTACGCAGAACTCGCGCATCTGATGCTCGCCCATGCTCTTGATTTCGAAACGGGCAATGCCCTGACGCTTGAGCATCAATTCGAGAATCTGCGGCACGGTCTTCTGCTGGAAGATGCGCCAGTTCGAACGCAAGCCGGCACGGGCCAGCACGGGTTCGACCAAGGCGCGGTAACGGGTGCGATAGAACCCCGTCTCACCCTGGCTGAAACTGCTGACCAGGCCGTGCACATAGCGCAGGGGGCGCTCACCGCGCCAGATCGTGAACAGCATTGGTTTGTCGAGCAACTGGCCGAAGTCGACCTCGTCTTCAAAACTGATCAGTTCCAGTTTCAGCTGGAACGGTGAGCTGATCATTTCGTCGAGTTCGAACGAAACCACTTCGAAGTCAATCTGGCCAGCCAGCGGCTGGAAGGTGAAGCGCAAGTCGGATTGGCTAGGCATGCAGATCCCCCTGCTACTGCTGCAAGATGCCGTTGAGCGATTCCAGCACCTCGGCGGTGATCAAGCTCAGGCGGTAGCTGTAGTAGCAGTAGGCGCATACCATGGCGATGGCGGAGATCACCAACGGGCTCCACCAGGGCCATTCCCGGCGCAGCCTGCGGTGGGGGCGATGGACCACGTTGGTATAGGGGTCGCCCACGAATTCCGGCGTGGGACCGCGCAGTTCACGAATGACCTTGTGCATCCGCGAAATCAGGGCGTTGATGATTTCATCGCACTTCGGGTCCAGGGCGTACTTGCCCTTCAGGCCCAGGCAAAAGCAGAAGTACAGGAACTCCAGCACATCCTGGAACTCCTTGGGCGACTGCATCAACCGCTCCAGCAACACGAAGATCTTCTCGCCACCCTGGGTTTCGTCATGGAAGATGCTGAGCAGCGGTTCGTGGCTCCAGCACGAATTGTTCCCCCAGGGGCGACTCATCACGGCCTCGTCCAGGTAAAGGCACAAGGCATAGGAATAGACTTCGAGGTGTACGGCGGAATAACCGTACTGCTGTATTTCCTCGCGGATGGCGCTGACCTGGGTCTGCAGGGCCTTGTGCACCTGTTCGATGTTGGGCAGGTCATCCAGCGTACGCAGGCGTATGACCAGGCCGAACAGCGGGTTGGCCGCGTCGAGCATCAGGTTGGCGAAGCCGCCGCGTAGCCGGAAGTCCGGGTCGGCCGGATAACCCTGATGATCTGCGCGCCTGCCCTGGCCGGGTGGATAGGGTGAATCGGTGCCCCCCGGGACATCGAGCATGGCATGCAGGCTGCTTTCGGTTACGTCATGGGCAGCGTTGGCGGCCTGGGATTTTCCAGGACGAACAGCAGATGGGCCGGGCATGAAGAGGTCCTTGTCTTCCAGTAGGCTGAAGACATGAACACTATCGGGGAATCAATTCTTCGAGGAGCGTAGGGCTTCCCAAAACGCTGTAGGAATTTTCGCCTTTTGGCTTGTCTGGACGCTGCAATGCCGGAATTCCGGGGCCGCTCTGCGCCCCTTTCACGACACAAGGCCGCTCCTGCAACGACTGCGCCAGCCCTTGTGTGGGCGGCGCAGCGCCGCAACCGATCAATCAGCCAAACAACCTGGCCAGGCAACCCAGCTTCTTCTTGTACGAGCGCCGAGCCTCTAGTGCGTCCTCCAGGCTGACTTCCAGGAACCGCGCCTGCTGGTTGGGCTGCATCTGCCCGATCAGGTCCAGGTCGGCGCTGATCACTGTGCCGATCATGGCGTAGCCGCCACCCGATACCGCATCACGGTGCAGGATGATCGGCTCCAGCCCGGCGGGTACCTGGATAGAACCGATCGGGTAGCAGCTGTCGACGATGTTCGATGGGTCCGAGCCGGCCCCGAACGGCTGCTCCCGTGGCTGGAAGCTCAAGGCACTGCCGCCCTTGTAGCGGTAGCCGATACGGTCTGCCTCGGAGCCTACCGTCCAGGCTTCGGTGAAAAAGCTTTGCGCCGCAGCCTTGGTCAGGCGATGAAAATACAGCCCCGGCACCACCCGTAGTACCACCTCGCCGCCCAAGGCCTGGCGCAAGGCCATTGGCAGGCTCGCACCGGCGCGGGTCTTGCCGCTGGGTACGCCGACCGGCAACAGGTCACCCGCCATCAGCTTGCGCCCATGGAAGCCACCCAATGCACCCAACGCATAGGTGGAGCGGCTGCCCAGCACCTCGGGTACATCGATACCGCCGGCCACCGCCAGGTAGGCCCGGGCGCCTGCGGTAGGGAAGCCGAAACGCAACACCTGCCCGGCACGTACGGCAAACGCCGTGTCCGGGCGTTGCTCCCCGCGATCGAGCAACGCCGGCATCTGCGCACCGCAAACCGCTACCAGCGCATCCTGCTGGAACTCCAGCTCCGGCCCCACCAGCGCACACTCAAGGCCCGCGGCGCCCGCCGGGTTGCCCACCAGGTGGTTGGCCGCCCTCAGGGCGTACTGATCGAGGGCGCCGGACGGCGGGATGCCCAGGTGGTAGTAGCCTTCGCGGCCCAGGTCCTGCACCGAGGTAGCCAGCCCGGGTTTGAGTACCTTGATCATGCCAGCACCTCCTGCAGGGTCCGTGGATAGCCGACCGGGTCGGCGAGGAACGCGTCCAGGGAGAATTCCACCGGGCGAATGCGCAGGTCGAAGCGGCCTTCTTCGACATCCGCCACCGCCTGGTCGTAGGTACGGCGGTCGATGGGCTTGAACTGCACGATGTCTCCCGGGCGGAAGAACACCATGTGCTCCTTCAGGTAGTTAAGTGTCTGCTGCGGGTCATAGATCGGCGCCGGGGTGACGCCGAACATCTGGTAGCCGCCTGCCCCGCGCACCGAATAGATGCAGCCGAAGCAGCCGCCATGGCCAAGGGTGAGTTTGGGGGTGTCCGTACGCGGGCGCAGGTACTTGGGCACCTGCAGTTGCCGCTCGCGCTCGACCATCTGGAACATGAACGGCAGGCCGGCAACGAACCCGACCATCGACACGAACCACGGCGCGCCGCTGTGCGCGGCAATGAACGCCTCGACATCGGCCAGGCCGTTGATCCGCGCGGCATACTCCAGGTCAGTGCTGCCCGGGTCCTGGTGGCGGTCACGAAAACGCATCAGCGTTTCATGGGTCCAGGGGTCGTTGTACAGCACTGGAATCTCGATGATCCGCGTCTGCAACGAGCGCTCGGCCACCGCCTGCGCTTCGGCACCGCGCACCGCCTCCAGCAGTGCCTGCGGCGCGATACGGTCCGGGTCGAAGCGGATCTGGAACGAGGCGTTGGCCAGGCACACATCCAGCACGCCATCCAGGGCCAGCCGCTCCACCGCACGGGTGACGGCCATGCCCTTGAAAAAAGCCTCCAGCGACATGCTCTCGCTGACTTCGGCAAACAGGTGCTCGTCAGCGCCAAAGCTGTAGCGGATCGGGGTTGTAGCAAGCGGTTCGGCCATGACTGTTCCTTTTCTTGGAATCTTTATAGAAAGGCAGGCGAAAGCAAATTGCACGGGCTCCGGCGTATACCCGCCAGATGCCCCAAGGATTCAGCGTGGCGCACGCACCACGATCCCGGCAGCGTCCAGCGCCTGGCGCGTGGCCTCGACCAGGTCGAGCGCACCCGGGGTATCACTGTGCAAGCAGATGGAATCGAATTCGATGGCCAGGTCCTGCCCCTCGACCGTGCGCACCACGCCTTGCTGACAAGCCCGCAACACCCGTTCGGCGACCGCCCCGGGCTCATGGCCCCGCACGTTGCGGGTAAACACGATCGACCCGCTCAGGTCGTACTCGCGGTCGGCGTAGAACTCGCGAATGACCGGCTGGCCAAGCTCCTGGGCAATGCGGCAGATCACCGAACCGGGCATGCAGTACAGCAGCAGCTCCGGCTCGATCACCCGCAGGTTTTCCACCAGCAGCCGTGCAGCTTCTTCGTCACGTGCCAGATGCATGTACAGCGCACCATGCGGCTTGATGT
Source organism: Pseudomonas sp. UBA6753 (assembly GCF_002453565.1). Lineage (NCBI taxonomy): Bacteria > Pseudomonadati > Pseudomonadota > Gammaproteobacteria > Pseudomonadales > Pseudomonadaceae > Pseudomonas > Pseudomonas sp. UBA6753. The sequence goes on from NZ_DKHD01000060.1 coordinate 6,516, forward strand.
GCTGCAGCCGCACGCCCTGGGCGCGGGCAATTTCACGCAGGGCGCCGAGCTGGTAGAGCATGTCGTCGACCAGTTCCTGGGCCGGGGCATTGATGTGTCGGCGGCCGAAGCCGACCAGGTCGCGGAACCCAGGGTGCGCCCCCACTGCGACGCCCAGGGCCTTGGCCCGCTCGACGGTACGGCGCATGGTGCCGGGGTCACCGGCATGGAAGCCGGTGGCGATGTTGGCCGTGCTGATGTAGCCCATCAGCTCGTTGTCGACGCCGTCGCCAATGGTCCACGGGCCAAAGCCCTCACCCATGTCCGAGTTGAAATCCACCACCTGCATGACTGTCTCTCCTGGCGCTTGTGACTGCATGCAAGCCACGTTAGATTCTCCGCACCCCCCTTGGGAAGATCTATAAACAGATAGGGTGTCTTCTGAAAATCAGATACTGCGGGAGCTTACCGTGTCACTGACCCTGCGCCAGGTCCGCTATTTCGTCGCCACCGCCGAGATCGGCCAGATTTCCCAGGCGGCAATCCACCTGAACATTTCCCAGTCTGCAGTGACCACGGCGATCAAGGAGCTGGAGGCGATGCTCGGCGTGCTGCTGTTCCAGCGCTCGGCGCAGGGCATGAGCCTGACCGAGGCCGGCCGGCACTTTCTGAACCGCGCCTACGTGATCCTGCGCAGCGTGGACGATGCGCTGAACAGCCCGCTGCCGGACGTGCGCGCCAGCGGCCTGCTGCGCCTGGCGGCAAGTTATACGGTGATCGGCTACTTCCTGCCCCATCACCTGCAGCGGCTGGAGCACTGGCACCCGGACGTGACCCTGGAGCTGTACGAACAGGAGCGCAGCGCCATCGAGCAAGGCTTGCTGGAGGGGCGTTTCGACATGGCAGTGGTACTCACCGCCAACCTCACCCACCCGGACATCGTCTCGGAAACCCTGTTCAACTCCGAGCGCCGCCTGTGGCTGCCCGGCCACCATCCGCTGTGCGAGCGCTCGGCAGTAAGCCTGGCCGATGTGGCCTGCGAGCCGTTCATCCTGCTGACCGTGGATGAGGCCGAGCAAAGCGCCATGCGCTATTGGGAACAGGCCGGGCAGCGGCCGCAAGTGCGGGTGCGGACCAGTTCGGTGGAGGCCGTGCGCAGCATGGTCGCCAATGGCAGCGGTGTGGCGATCCTGTCGGACCTGGTGCACCGGCCCTGGTCGCTGGAGGGCAAGCGAATCGAGACGGTGACCATCAGCGACCCGGTGACACCGATGAGCGTCGGGTTAGCCTGGCACCGGGAACGGGCGTTCAGCCCGGCGATGCAGGCTGTGCGCAATTACTTCCATGATGCATTCCTGGCGCCGCAGCAGTTGTCGGCACGGCGCTGACCGTTCCCTGCAGGCCCGACTCTTCACGGGTAAATCCGCACACAGCGTCTGCATTCGGAATCAACGCCACTCGCTATAGGGCTCCAGCGGCGTCACCGGCAGTGCCAGGTTGCCCCGCCACGGCTCGAACAGGTAGCGCAGGTAAAGCATGCCATGGCTAGGCGCATAGTCATCGCTGTGCTGCCAGTCGAAGCCGCCGCCCAACACCCAATGGTCGCTCAGGCGCCGCTCGAACAGCCCGCGCAGGCGGTAGCCCAGCCCGCTGCTGTCGCTGGCGTCGTTCATGGCGTCGATGTTGGAGCCAACGTCATACTGTGCCAGCACCTTGCGGTTGACGTGCGCGTCCGGGTACAGGCGGCTGCGACCGCTGTGGGCCTGGGACCAGCTTACAGAGCCTTCCAGCAGCACCGACCAGTCGTAGTTGCGCCAGGCATAACTGACCGGTACGCCAACCGATGTGTAGCGCTGCGGGCTGTAGTAGCCGCCCTGCCCCAGGCTGTAGCCGCCCAGGTCCTTGTCGTGGCGCCAGTGCATCAGCGTCAGGCCCACGCGCACACGCTCATCGGCTTTTTCCACCACACGGTGGTACCAGCCGGCCATGGCCCGGGTGCGCTGGTTGTCGGCGACGTTTTCGCCATACAGCCAGTGGTGCCCGAGGCTGGCCCAGACGCCGTTGTCACCGCCCTGGTCCCAGCTCAGGCCGAGCGTGGCGCCATTGGCCGTGACCCCACCCCAGCGCACGCCCGTCCGCGGGTCACGTGCTCCGGCAAACGATAACAGCGAGTTGCTCATCGGCCGCCGCGAAGCGGTCAGCGACCAGCCAAGCTGGCCGAGGTCACCGTTGACCGTGGCGCCACCCAACCAGTTGTTGATCGCGTAACCCTGGGTGGTGCCCAGGTCGAAGGCCCAGCGGCTGCCCTGCCAACCCAGCGCCAGCACGCTACCGTCCGCCGTTTGCGAACCGCCCTTACACGCGGGGAGCGACCTCCCGTCAGCGGTACTGCCAACAAACTGGCAGCTGCCGAAATCCGGGGTATAGCGCCCCTGGTCGTTCTGCTCGAACGACCCCGCATCCATGCCGATGCGCTCCACCCGCGCAAAGGCGGTGCCGTCCTGCCAAGGGGTATCGACATGCAGCAGGGTCGACTGTGTACTCAGTTCGGACGTGCCCGGCGTGCCGTCGTCCTCGCGCCAACCGTAGTCGTGCATCAACGTCACATGGGTGTTGCGCTGGCGATACAGCGCATCGACGTCGCTGCGCAGGCTGCGTGCCAGCCAGTCGTCGTCATCCTGCTCACGGCTGGCCAGCGTCAGTGCACGGTCGTCCCGTGGCGACACGGCAGCACGCTCGAGCATCTGTGCATCGGCCATCGCTGCGGCGTAAAGGTCAAGCGCCCGTTGCGGGTCATCCTGCGCCACCAGGCGGGCAGCGTCGCGCCGCAACAAGGGGTCGGGGCGAGGCTGCTGCGCTGCGATCTGGTCGAGCATTCTGGCCGCCTGGTCGTGTTCGCCCAAGGCGACCCAGACAGCCGCCAGGCGCCGCTGGGCATTGCTGTCATCGGCAGCCAGTTGCGGTACCTGCACAGCCAGCATGTGCCGGGCCTGTGCCAGGTTGCCTTCGGCCACCGCGCTTTCGATCACGCCAAGGCGCGCCTGGGGTTGCCCAGGCTGCACGGCAAGCACGCGCTGGTAATAACCGCGCGCCTTGCCAGGCTCACCATTGGCCGCCGCCCAGTCAGCCAGCAGCATCAGGTCGTCGGTGCTGCCTTCGCCACGCGCCAGGCTGGCCTCGAGCAGGCGGGTCGCTTCAGCCGTACGGCCTTGCGCCTGCAGCTGCTGCGCCGAGGCCAGGGTCATGCGGCGGCGGATACGCTGCTCCAGTGCATGCATGTCCGCGCTCCATGCCCCCTGCGGCACCGCGCCCAGGCTGTCCAGGGCCAGCGCATCGCGGTCGCTGGACTCCAGGAACAGGCCATGGGCATAGCGGGTAGATGGGTCGCCCGGCTGGCGCTGCACGATGCTGGCGAATGCCGCGTCGGCTTCGGCGGTGCGCCCCAGGTGGCGCAGGCTGCTGGCCAGCTGGTAGACCAGCCAGGGCTCATCGGGGGCCAAGGCCGTGGCCTGGCCCAGCGCCTGGCTGGCCGCCGCCCAGTCCTCACGCTGCATGGCCTGCTCACCTTGCTGGCGCAGGCGTGCGAGTTCCAGGCTGCGGCGCAGGCTGGCGAACTGCGCTTGCTGCCGAGGCGACAGGCTGTCGAGGTACGCCCGCGCCTTGTCGGGCGATTGCGCCTGGTACACACGCACCAGGCCGCGCACGGCACTTTCGTTATCCGGTGCCATGCGCCGAACCTGCAGGAATTGCCGCTCGGCGGCGGCTATATCGCCTTCGGCCAGCGAGACATCCGCCAGGCCTAGCAAGGCGTATTCCTCCTTCGGGCGCTGCTGGCGTGCCTGCTGGTAGAAGGCGCGGGCAGCGCGCAGGTCTTTCGCCTGCAGTGCCCGCTCGCCTTTGCTGAGCAGCGCCCAATACTGGCTGGACGACTCCAGGTCCTTCCACTGGCTGATCCAGTAGGTGTCCTGCTCCTTGGCGCTCGCCGCCCGGAACGCCGCATTGGCGTCTTCGTAGCGGCTCTGGCGCATCAGTGCATAGCCCAGTGCACCCTGCAGGCTGGCATCATCCGGATACTGGCGCAGCGCCCGGCGCAGTTGTGCTTCGGCTTCAGCATTACGGCCCTTGTCGAGCAATGCCAAGCCCCGCTGGCCAGCCTGCCAGGACGGGTCGGCCAGCAGTTTGCGCTGCTGTTGCAGGGTCTCGCTGGCCTGCGCCTGCAACGGTGAGGCCGGGTAACGCTGGAGAAACGCTTGCCAGGCCGCCGCGCTGGCGGCGCTCACCGCTTGCCCGGACAGGTAGTCGAACTCACGCTGGGCAGCGGCATCCCGTGCGCTTGGGTCGCGCGACAGCTGGTCGAGCAAGGCCAAGGCTTCGCGGTCGCGATTTTCGGCGAACAGCCAACCGGCCAAGGTCTGGCGCAGCCCGGCACTGCCCGGGTACTGCTGGTCCAGCTGCTGCAGCTGCCTGATCGCTTCAGGGCGCTGGCCCGGGAGGTTGCCGCGCACGCGCCAGTAGTCCAGGGCCAATTCCAGGCTTGGCGGTTCACCAGCGAACAACTGTTCATAGGCCGCCAGCGCCTCTTCATTGCGCCCGGTGACCGCCAGCAGGCGGGCCTGCTGCAATTGCCGCACGCGCTCCGGCTGCTGCAGCTCGAGCAGGCGCCTGGCCTGACGTGCCTGCAAGCTGCCAGGCGCGATGGCACTTATCCGCGCACTCAACTGCTCGGCCTCGGTGCTGTTCTTTTCGCGCAATGCCAGGCTCAGGGCCGCCAGCAACACATCCGGGTTGCGCGGCTCGAGCAATTGCAGCCGCCCCAGTGCATCGCGCACCAGGTCGTCACGATGCAGCGCCTCGCCGCGGCGCACCTGGTCCAGCAGCCATTGGCGCTGTTCGCCGGCATCCTTGGGTTGCGCCGTGGCCTGGCAGGTCACTGCCGCCAGCATCAGCACGCCGATCATTCGCTGCATGGCGCGCTCCAGGCCGGCAACAGGCGGCCGTGCGGGTCAAAACGGTAACGGCCTTGGTCCCAGCCCTGGCCAAACAGCGCCAGCATCTGGCTGTAATAGGCCTTGGCTTCGACTGGCTGCTCGCGCAGGCGCTGACGCTGGGCCGCCAGGCCCGCGGCGTGCTCCGGCGATGCTGCCAGCAACGGCAGCAACGCCGCAGAGAAACCCGCCGGGCCATGGCCACTGGCAACACCGCTGTGCGCATCCACCTGCTCTGGCGGCAACCCCTGGCGCGTGGTCAATGCCGCCATCGGGGCATAGTGGGCCACCAGTTCGGCACGCTGCGCCGCGTCCTTGGCCAGCATGCCGACCCACAGGTAGACGCGGATGGCATCGTAGTCACCCTCACTGCCATGTTGCGGGTCCGCTGCCAGTTCACCGGCTGGCGTCCACAGCAGCCAGTCCGGGGCAAAGCCCTTTGGCGACGAAGCCAGCCACAAACGCCGCGTGTTGGCCGCCAGCTCGCCCCACAACGGGTCGACCAGGCTGAAGCGATCGAACAACTGCAGCGGCAAATAGCTGGGGTTCAAGCGGGCGCCACGAGCATCCTCGAAGCCGTAGTCCCCCGGCAGCAGCATCACCCCCAGGCCCGGCAGCTTGCGCACGGTCTGCGCGGCGATACGCCACAGCAGGCGCTGGCCCAGCTGCGTGTAGGCCGGCTCGTCCCACAGCCGCCCGGCTTCCAGCAGGCTGTAGGCAATCCACAGGTCGGCATCGCTGGCGTTGTTGGCATCCAGCACCTGCCACTGCTGCTGGTCGTTACGGCCCCACAGCCAGGCGGGCAGATGCCGGGCCAGGTCGCCCTCCGCCAGGTTGTTGCCGGTCCAGCGCAGCAACTGCGCGAAGGCTTGCCGGTCATTGCCCACCAGGGCGAAGAACAGCGCGTAGCTCTGCCCTTCCGAGGTCGTGATCAGGCGCTCGTCGCTCGGGTCGATGACCCGACCGTCGACACTCACCAGTTCGGCCTTGAAGCGGTCCCAGGCCGGCCATTTGCAAGCCGGTGCGGCACTCGTGACGACGGGCAGGCCCAAGGCGACCAGCCCCACCAGCAACTGACGCATCATCACCCCGCCTCACCCAGGCGGCGCTTGCCTGCCCAGCGCAGTGCCCGCCACAACAGGAAGGCGAACAGCACCACGCAAATGGCCGCGATCGCCGCCAGCAACACCGGGTGCTCGGACAGGTGGAACCACAGCAGCAGCCACCACGGCAGCGCACCTACAAAGTAGTGCTCGCCGACGAACTGGCTGGTGACGCCGCTGCTGCGCACCAGCGTCACCGAGCCGGCCACCGCATCGAGCTTGCCCACATCGCCGAGCACGTCGCGCAGCAACGCTTGGTCGCTATCGCTGTTGGCCAGCAGGGCGACAACGCTGCGCTGCTCATGGAATGGCGACTTCAGCCCGGTGATGGCCGCAATCGGCGCCTGCGCGCTGACTGCCACTCGGCTGCTCGCGGCCACCGGTGCGGTATCGAAGCGCTGGCTGCCCGGCAGCCCTGTGCTACGGCCCTGCAGCAGCCAGTCCCGCTGGGCACTGAGCAGCAGGCCAAGGTTGGGCGCATCCCCCAGGGCCTCGGGCAGGCTGCCGAGCAGCAGCAAGTCGGCGTCGGCCGCTGCGGCCTGCTTCCAGTCATCGACCAGCCGCAGGCCAAGCGCCGGGTAGCCGATCTGCCCGGCCAGCCCGCCGACCGCATCGAGCAAGGTGCCCACCTGCATCGCCGTGGGCCTGGCCGGCATGACGACCAGCGTTTCGGAAAGGTCGGCCATGCGGCTGAACGGGAAGCCGCTGCGGGCGAATGCGCGCAGGTCGGGCATGGCGATGTAGTGGTGGTAACCGGACAGGTCGATGGTCGAGTTGTCGTCGATCGCCGCGCGCACATCCACCGGCAACGAGGTCTGGCAGCGGTCGCGCTGGGCGCTGCCCAGGGTGCTGGCAAAGCTGAAATCGAAGCGCAGTCGGTTGCGGTCACCGATCTTCAACGCCGGTACCAGCGACTTTTCGGTCAATGCGCTGTTGTCACCGGACAGCACCGCCAGGCGCATTTCCTCGAGCGTACCGCCGCGCCGGTCATTGCCCACCAGCGGCATGCTGGTGATGTACTGGTCGTTGACGCTGATGCTCAGGCGCGATTCGTCGCTCACTGCCGGGGCCGTGTAGCGGTACAGCGTACGCAGCGGAATGCCCTGGTTGCGCCAGACGAACAAGTCCGGCGGCAGGTTCAGCTCCAGCGTCACCGGCCGTGGTTGCAGGCCACTGACCTGCAGCTGCTCGGGGTAATCGAGCAGCTCGGCGAAGCGTACCGGGCGGTCGGTGCGTGTCCAGTTCGGCGCATCGTAGGGCTGGCGCGGCTGCAGTGCCGTCATCTGCTCGACCCTCACCCGGGCACCGCGGAACAGGTTGTTGCCAACCGCCAGCGCCGAGGCGGCCTTGACCAGGTCATCGTCGTTGCGGCCCAGCACCAGCAGCACCTTGCTGAAGCGATCGTCCGGGTGGTCGATCATCTGCAGTACCGGGCCGTCGACCGGCGGGAATTGCTGCAGGTCGGCAAGGAAGGCCGGGCGACGGTCGTTGCTGGCAAACACGATGCTCGGCGTGGGTTTGTCGCCACGGGCCGGCAGGCTGCCGTACAGCACCGGGAAGGTCGCCTTGCGCCAACCGGCCTGGCTGCCGAAGTAGGACGCCAGGATCGCCGCCGCACGCTGCTCGCCCAGGCTCGGCACGCCGCTGAACACCACCGGCAGCGTTACCTTGCCGGTGTCGCGCACATCAAAGAACGGCAGCGGGAAGTACGCCAGGTCGTTGTCCAGGGCCAAAGCCTGTTCGTGCAGCTGCACCTGGCTCTTGCGGTTCAGGTTCAGCCACAGGCCGCTGTGCGCTGGGTCTTCGCAGATGTCGGTGTAATGCCCGACGAACTCCAGGCGTACCCGGTTGAAATCGCTGAGCAGCTTCGGGTCAAGCGGCAGCTGACGGCGCACGCGCTGGCCAAGCTGGTCCTTTTCCACCGGCACCACGCCCATCAGTTCGTCATTCAGGTACACGCGCAGGTGCGACAGGTTCGGCAACAGTGCGGGCGATGGCGTGTAGTCCAGCTGCAGGCTGGCGTCGGTGGCCAGGCGGTCGCGCCGCAGGCCGAATTCGATATGCTCGCTGTTGCGCACCCCCAGCAGCAGGCTGTCGGAGGCATGCCCGAGCTGCTCGAAGGTTTTCGCAACCGCCCAGTTCGGTACCGTGGGTACGGCTGGCTCGGCAAGCGGGGCGACAGAGGCGGCAGCGGCGCTTTGCGACAAGGCAGCAAGCAGCGCCATCGCCAGGCCCCAGGTACGCGCGGGATAACCAGTCATCATGCGTCTCGATCAACAGGGTTCAAGAAAGGGACAGGCTGCGGTGTGCGGGGCCTGTAGCTGGCCAGCCAGTTCGCCAGCGCGTGCAGTGGGCGCAGCCACGCCCGTACCCATGGCGGCAAGTGCTCGACCAGCCGCAGGTAACCGACACCGCCCAGCTTCAGCACGTCGACCAGGCTGCGCAGCGGGCGATCGACCTCGTGCTGCTCGTTCCAGCCAAGCCAGGCATCGGCGCGGGCAAAGGTGCAGTGGACCAGGTCGATACGCTGTTGCTGGCCAAGGTCATGGAACACCAGGCCCACGTGTTGCCCGACGGTGCGGGTGACACAGGCCTGGAAGGCGAACTCGCGCTGGCCGCGGTTGAGCAGCAGGCGCACCCGCTCCCCCGCTTGCAACTCGAGGCCCCGGTGCAATTGCAGGCCGACACCGCCGTCGGAATAGTCGACCAGGGTACAGGGGTAGGCGTGACCGCTGGCCAGCACCAGCCCCGCCGGCAAGCGCATCTGCACCCGGTGGGCGCGGCGCACCTGGCGCACTTCGGCAGCCACGGCGACGGCGGCGCCGATGATCAGCAGGTTGTAGATCACCCACAGCGAGCTGACGATCACCGTGCCGATTTCCGCCGCCGGGCCGGTGAACAGGCGCCACACGGCGAAGCCCAGGCCGGCCACGTTGAGCGCCGCCAGCCACAGGTAGGGTTGGGCGATGCGCCAGTCGAACTGCTCCTGCTCCATCAGGCCGCCCTTGGCGGTGACGTTGAACTTGCCCTTCTTCGGCGCGAACAGCGCGACCGTGGTCGGGCGGGCGATGTACCAGGCCAGCACGGTCTCGTAGACCTCGCCCCAGAAGGTCTGCCGGTACTTGCCCTGCATGCGCGAGTTGGTCAGGCTGGCGTGGATCATGTGCGGCAGCACGTACAGCAGGATCATCAACGCCGGGGCGTAGATGATGTAGGCATGCAGCAACAGGAACGCCAGCGGCGCGGTCAGGAACACCAGCCGTGGCAGGCCGGCCAGGAAGTGCAGCATGGCGTTGGCATAGCACACCCGCTGGAACAGGCTCAGCCCACGGCCGAACAGCGGGTTGTCGGTACGGAAGATCTGCACCATGCCCCGGGCCCAGCGAATGCGCTGGCCGATGTGCGCCGACAGGCTCTCGGTGGCCAGGCCGGCCGCCTGCGGAATGCTCAGGTAGGCCGATGACCAACCCTGGCGGTGCATGCGCAAGGCGGTATGGGCATCTTCGGTCACGGTTTCGACGGCGAAACCGCCGATGCTCTCCAGCGCGGTACGGCGCAGCACGGCACACGAGCCGCAGAAGAACGCCGCGTTCCACATGTCATTGCCATCCTGGATCAGGCCGTAGAACAGCTCGCCTTCATTGGGGCGACGGCGGAACGAGCCCAGGTTGCGCTCGAACGGGTCGGGCGAGAAGAAATGGTGTGGCGTCTGCACCAATGCCAGCTTCGGGTCCTTGAGGAACCAGCCCACTGTCATTTGCAAGAAGGAGCGCACCGGCACGTGGTCGCAGTCGAAAATGGCGATCAGCTCGCTGTCGGTCACGCCCAGCGCATGGTTGAGGTTGCCGGCCTTGGCGTGCTTGTTGTCCGGCCGCACGATATAGCCCACCCCCACTTCGTCGGCGAACGCACGGAACGCCTCGCGCCGGCCGTCGTCGAGGATATAGATGCGCAGGCACTCGCGCGGCCAGTCCAGGCCCAGGGCGGCCAGCACCGTGGTGCGCACCACCGACAAGTCTTCGTTGTAGGTGGGAATCATCAGGTCGACGGTCGGCCAGTGCGCCGGATTTGCCGGCAGGTTCGCCGGCTTGCGCTGCAACGGCCAGCTGGTCTGGATGTAGCCCAGGATCAGCACGAACCACGAATAGGTTTCTGCCGCCAGCAGGATCACCCCGCACACAAGGCCCGTGGTGTCGTTCCAGTTCAGGGTCGAGGTGTAGCGCCACCACAGGTAGCGGCAGGAGATCAGCGTCGACAGCACGATCAGCATCAGGGTCGGGAAGCGGCCCGGCATGTGCCGCACCAGCAGGGCGATGCCCAGCAGCAGGCAGATGAACACCAGCTGCGCCAGGTAGCCGAACGGTTCGGTCACGCACAGCACGGCCAGGCCGATGGCGCCCAGGGTCAGCACGCCGTAGAAAACCCACCGGGCGAACACGCTCAAGCCGCGCAGGCGTGCCGAGGCTTGCTGCTTGAAAGCACTGGCGCGGTAGCGCGCAGGCAGCTGCTGCAGACGGTCGATCAGCAGGCCATGGTAGCGGCGCAGCACCTGGCGCATACCGCGCAGCTGCGCACGCACTGCCACCCAGGCACGCCGGGCAAACCCCGGCTCGCGAGGCAGCGGTTGGCGCCGGACCAGCAGCCACAGGCTCTGGATCAGCAGGCGCAGCGGGTCGCCCAGGCTTGGGCGCTTGCCCGCCAGTTGCGGGTACAGCCGCTGCCGCTCGGCCAACAGGGCTTGCCAGGCAGGCGACTCCAGGCGCAGGAACAGGAAGGCCAGCCACACGCCAAGGGTAAACAGCCACGCGACCGGCCGCCGCGCGCCACGTGTGCGGAACCAGGCGTAGGCCGACAGAGGGGTCAGGGTCACGACTGGCGCCTCGTCAGGCAGCGCACCGCCAGGCTCTGCACGTCCCGGCAAGCCAGGCTCTGCGGCGCGTAGTGGCCAAGCGGTGCCTTGCACGCCAGGGCCTCGAGGAACGCCTCGTCGCGGTGCACCACCTGGATCGGCAGGAGATCACGGAACAGGTCGCGCCACACCATCAGCAGGTCGCTCTGCAAGCGGCTGGCGGGGTCGTAGCGGTTGACCAGCAACAGGTCGTAGTGCTCGACCTGCCGGCGCCCGAGCAGCAGGTGGCTGGCCATTTCGGCCTCGGCCACCAACACCCGCACGTCAGTCTCGACGCTTTGGCCAGCGGCATCGGCCGGCAGTTGCGGCAGATCGAACAGCAACCAGTCGAAGTGTTCGGCCAGCTCGGCCTGTCGCGCGCGCCAGGCTTCAGCATCGGGCAACGGCGGCCGCGTGCCGGCAGGCAGATTGCCGAACGGCATCAGGCACAGGCCATCGAGCACCTCGTACATGGCATCGCTGTATGGCCGCCCTTCCCGCTCGGCAAGCGCCCAGCCCTCGTGCGTGTCGAGGGGCAGATTGAAGTGCAGGCCGAGCAGGTTGCTTGGGCACAGGTCGACCAGCAGCACCCGCTCACCTACGCCCTGCAACGCATGCCCCAGCGCGGCCAGCAAGGCACTGCGCCCCAGGCCACCGCGAACGCCGTGCAACGCCAGGCTGGTCATGGCGACAGCACCTGGCGCCGCGGCGCCGCCGTGTACAAGGTGCCCTGGGCGCTGCTCCGGCAGCTTTCACCCAGCAGCGGCCAGCGCTGCAAGGCCTGCTGGACGCCCACCAGCAATGAGATGTCCTGGTAGTTCAGGTCCGGCATGTCCAGGTGCTGGCGCAACTGGGCGATATCGTCGCTGCGGTCGGCAGGGTCTGCCTTGCCAGTGATCATGGGCGCTCCTTCGGGACAGGCTGCCAGTCGGGCTGGCCTTGCAGGCGCATGTAGGCGCGCCCCTGGTAGTTCAGTACTTGCGCACCTGCGGTTTCCGCGACCTGTTCGGTGGTCGGCAGGTCGCTCAGCAGGCTGGGCACATCCAGCAGCTGCTGCTGGCCCAGGCCCGTATACACGCGCGAGATCAGCTCGGACAGCGCCAGGTAGCTGGTGGGTGCCGAGACGTGCAGCGGCTCGCTGCGGGCAGGTTGGCCCATGCCGATGAACTTCAGGCCCACCGGCACATGGGTAATCGATGGGGTGGGGATTTCACGCATGCCCGACAGCTGCATGCGGTCGCCATGCAGCGCGGCGCCATGTTCCGGGACAATGGCCACGACCACGCGGCGGCTGCTGCGCTCCAGTTCATCGAGGAAGCTGCCAAGCTCGCCGAACAGCCGGGTGGCGCGGGTGGCGTAATCGGCCACGCGGGTACCGCCGTCGGCGGTGACGATACGGTTGCCGTCATGCAGGCTGATGCTGTTGTAGAACAGCGACACATGCTCGGCCGGCGCGCCTTTGCGCTGCCCCCACCAGCGGCGCAGCACCTCCAGGTCGCTGGCGATCGGCGAGCCGTCGAAGCCGACCAGTGCCCGCGGGAAGTCGGTGTTGCGCAGGCCAGGTTGAGGCATGTGCTGCTGGGTGATATCGCCTATGAAGTTGTCGAAGCGGCCGCTGTGGTTGAGCAAGGTGTTGCTCTGGAAGCCGAGCCTGGCCAGGTTCTGGAACAACAGGCACTTCTCCGGGGCCGGCTGATACAGCCCGGCGTGGGACGACTGCCCGCAGCTGGCACGCAGCACGCGGATGGCGGCCGGTCCACTGTAGGACGTGGCCGAGTTGAACTGGTCGAAGATCACGTCCAGGCGCGAGAACAGCGGGTTGTCACGCAGCCCGACGGCAGACAGGTCATCCCAGGCCAGCGAGCAGATGTTGATCACCAGCAGGTCGAACGGCTGCTCATCGGCCTTCATGGCCGGGAATGCTGTCACCCGTTCACGCTCACTGGCGAAGAACCGCTCGAGCCAGCTGTCGAGCGTGGCATTGTCGGCAACCGCGGTGGCCTGAGCCTGCTCGGTGGGGCTGGCAGCCGCGGCGCCAGGCGCCTGGCCCGCATTGAACCCCAGCGCTGGCAGGCCGCCGACCGCCAGCCACGCCAGCCCCAGCAGGCTCAAGGTACTCAGCCGCAGCCAATGGCGCAGGTACAGGTAACCCACCAGCAACAGCGCCAGCGCGCCCAGCAGGTTCCAGTTGATGAAGCGGCCGAGCAGTTCGAGCAGGTAGTCCCACGAGAAATCGAACACCCCCGGCTGCGCCAGCAGGCGGCTGAAGGGCGGCAGCCAGGTGTCCTGGTAGAACAACGCGATGCCGACCGGTACGGCCACCAGTTGCCGCGCGATTCGCAGCCACTTGCCCGGCAACGGCAGCAGCAGAAACGCAGCGAACAACAGGTTCGGCAGCGCCTGGAAGTCGAGCATGCCAAGGGCGACCAACAGGAACTTGGCCAGGAAATAGAGGTTCCACCCTCCCAGTCCAGGCCAGCGGGCCGGTACCGGGAGGGTGGCGGATGTATTAGTCATTACGGAATTCCTGGCGTGCAGCGCGGTGGCGTACGCCCAGCGGTTTCAGGTAACGGGGTGGAAGGCGGCGGCGCAACCAGCCGCGCAGCGTGGCGCGCAGGCGCAACAGCAGCAGGGCCAGCGCCAAGGTGACCAGCGCCGTGATGCCGACCACTTGCAGCAGCTGCACGAAGTTCATGCCGTACCCCGCTTGCCCAGGGCCACCCGGCGCGGTGCCAGGGCCGGCCTGGCCTGGGTGGGCAGCTGCGCCGCCGCGTCGAGCCGGGGTGGCTGTGGCACGCTGTCATCGAGGAAGGCCGGGGTGGCCAGGCTGTCGACACCGGCAAGCACCTCCTGGCTGATGAACAACTCTTTCCACGACAACTGGAAGATGTGGTCAAGGGCTTGCTCGACGCCTTCGGAGCGGCAGGCGAACAGGAACAGGAACAGCACATCGCCCACCACGCAGGCGATATCGCCGTCGCGGCGGAACACCGTGCGCGAGCAGGCTTGCAGCGGGGTCAGGCCAGGGGCCGGGCGCAACACCAGCAACTGGTGGGCAATTTCCCCGTTGCGCACCCCGTGCCACATGGTCTGCACCGCTTTGGCGAACGCGCGCGGCGCCACCAGCCCGCAGATGGCCAGCGGCCGCAGGCGTGCGAGCAAGGCATCGAAATCGCTTGGCAGGCGCCGGCGCCAGAGGTAACCCTGGATGCTCTCGACCATGGTCAGGAAGCGCGACAGGCTGGCACCGAACGGCACGATCTGGCTGGCCCCGCAGGCCAGCAGCAGTTGTTCGTCCTGGTAGCGCAGGGTCGGTGCCATCTCGCGCACCACCAGCTTCAGGGCACTGCCACGCAACTGGCGCAAGCGGTGCAACTGGCGCGCCAGGCTATCCAGGCGCTGCCCGCCGTCCATGGCAAAGATGACCGTGGCGGAAACCGCCCTACCAGCCTTGGCACCCAGCTCCTCGAGGCTCTCGCAGACCTGCCAGTGCTCGGAGAAGGCTGGCGCACCTTCCAGTACCGGGCGCTGGGCCAGGCACAACAGCTCGTCGCCACCGGTGTCGCTGGGGGCCTGCGGCGCCCCGGCGGCGGCGAAGCCTGCTTCAAGCCGCGCCAGTTCCACATCGCGCGTACCGGTCTTGCCGAGCGGGTTGCTCCAGAAATGCTGCAGGTAGCGCACCCCGCCTTTGCCGCGGTACACCTGGGCCAGGCCATCGACGCCCTGGTTGAACGCACGCAGGCGCTCTACCAGCCCGGCACTCTGGCCGCTGCTGATGACCAGCAATAGCGTGGCCTCGGCCAACAGGACCGGGCGCAGCGCGTTGCACCAGCTTTCGACGTTGCCGGCACCCCAGACGTCGGCGGGCGCCAGCAGCACCAGCACCCGCCCGGCGGCGTCGATACGCGGCAGGTCATCGACCAGGTGCCGGGCGGCTTGCAGGTCGGCTTCGTACAGCGCCAGTTCGGCTGGGCCCTGCGCGGCATCGAGCGCACTCAGCACATCACCGATGGCTTGCGCATCGGCGACCAGGGCTGCGCGAACGTGCTCGGGCAGCCCCCCGACCACCTGGCGGCATAGCACGGTGGCGTCTTCTGCGTTGTCGCAGGCCAACCAATACAGTCCTTGTACATGAAGCTGGCTGCTTTCGGCGCCTAAGCCGGAAATAGCCAACCACGGCATTCCATTCGTCAAAACACTGGCTCTGAAAAGTAGATTGAAACGGCTCTGAGAGGTGGCTGCGGGCACATGCGCCGCTGAGGCTCGATGAATAGCGTCAAAAAAACAACAAAATGACTGACGAACAACCTAACCCGTCAATTCTACAGCAGGGAGGCAAAATGAAATCAAGCAGAAATGTAATGAATTGCAAAAAATTGTTAGCAGCAGGTACATGTCTGGGATGTTTGATGCCTGTGAGATCGAGCGCCGCCCGCGCAGCGCTTCGCAGCACAAGGCTGCCTCAGGTACAACATGAGCCCGAAGTCTGCGCCGGACCTGTGGGAGCGGGCATGCCCGCGAAGCAGGCGACGCGGTGGATGGCACCGGCTGCGCCGGTGTTCGCGGCCACGGCCGCTCCTACAGGTACAGTGTGAGCCCGAAGCCCACGCCGTACCTTTGGGAGCGGGCATGTCCGCTAAGCAGGCGACGCGGTGGATGGCACCGGCTGCGCCGGTGTTCGCGGCTAAAGCCGCTCCCACAGGTACAGCGTGAGCCTGAAGCCTACGCCGTACCTGTGGGAGCGGGTTCACCCGCGAAGCAGGCGACGCGGTGGACCGTGCTGGAAGCGCTGGACAGCGGCAAGCCGGTCAGCGAGTTCCAGAACGACACTGCACGAACCCCTGCACGCCTGAGTGATCTGTATGGTTAGCGCCAGGCACAAGCTGATTTCCGGAGACAAGCATGCTGCGTATTTTTGAACGATGGCTCGACCCCTTCCCCCCTGACGAGATACCACCGCCACCGGTTGGCCTGTTGCGCTTCATGTGGGCCTGCACCCGGGGCGCGCGCGGCTACATCCTGGCGCTTGCGCTGCTCAGTGCCGGGGTATCGATCTACGAAGCCTGGCTGTTCGCCTTCCTCGGCCAGGTCGTGGACCTGCTCTCGGACTGGCAGGCCGGCGGTGCCGTCGGCCCCGAAGAAACCCGGGTGCTGTGGGGTATCGGCATCGTCCTGTTGGTCAGCATCGGGCTGGTGGCGCTGCGCACCATGCTTCAGCACCAGGTACTGGCGATCAACTTGCCGCTGCGCCTGCGTTGGGACTTTCACCGGCTGATGCTGCGCCAGAGCCTGTCGTTCTTTTCTGACGAGTTTTCCGGCCGGGTCACCACCAAGGTGATGCAGACGGCGCTGGCGGTACGCGATGTGTTGTTCACCCTCATCGAGATCCTGCCCGGGATCGGTGTGTACTTCATCGCGATCATTGCCCTGGCCGGTGGCTTTGCCCTGAAACTGATGCTGCCATTCATTGCCTGGGTCGTGCTGTTCGGCCTGGCCATGCTGTATTTCGTGCCACGCCTGGGCAAGGTCGGCCAGGAGCAGGCCAACGCCCGATCATCGATGACCGGGCGGGTTTCTGACGCCTACACCAACATCACCACGGTGAAACTGTTCTCGCACGCCAACCGCGAAGCGCACTTCGCGCGCGCGGCCATGGAGGACTTCAAGCAGACCGGCTTTCGCCAGATGCGTCTGGTCAGCCAGTTCGAAATCGTCAACCAGGCGCTGGTGGTGGGCTTGATCATTGCTGCCGGTGGCTATGCGCTGTGGCTGTGGCACCAGGGCCAGGTCGGCACCGGGGCGGTGGCGGCGATCACCGCCATGGCCTTGCGTATCAACGGCATGTCGCACTGGATCATGTGGGAGATAACCTCGCTGTTCGAAAACATCGGCACCGTGCAGGACGGCATGGCCACCCTCACCCGCGGCCCCAAGGTAACGGATGCGCCCGGCGCTGCCGAGCTGGTAACCAAGGGGGGCGCGGTGAGTTTCGACAAGGTCGGCTTCAACTACAACGGCGAGCGTCAGGTGCTCGACGACCTGAGCCTGCACATCCGCCCGGGCGAAAAAGTCGGTCTGGTCGGTCGCTCCGGCGCTGGCAAGTCCACCTTGATCAACCTGCTGCTGCGCTTCTACGACGTGGACCGTGGGGAAATCCGCATCGACGGGCAGAACGTGGCCAAGGTCACCCAGGACAGCCTGCGCAGCGCCATCGGCATGGTCACCCAGGACACCTCGCTGCTGCACCGCTCGATTCGCGACAACATCGCCTATGGCCGCCCAGATGCCACCGAAGCGCAGATCCGCGCCGCTGCGGCCAATGCCCAGGCCGATGGTTTCATCAGCCAGCTCAGCGACCGCCAGGGCAACACCGGTTACGACACCTTGGTGGGAGAGCGCGGCATCAAGCTGTCTGGTGGCCAGCGCCAGCGCATCGCCATTGCCCGGGTGATGCTGAAGAACGCGCCGATCCTGCTGCTGGACGAAGCCACCAGTGCGCTGGACTCGGAAGTGGAAGTGGCCATTCAGGAAAGCCTGGATGAAATGATGAAAGGCAAGACCGTCATCGCCATCGCCCACCGGTTGTCGACGATTGCCGCCATGGACCGGCTGATCGTGATGGATGAAGGGCGCATCATCGAACAAGGCACCCATGCGCAACTGCTGGCGAAGAATGGTACTTATGCACGGTTGTGGCAGCACCAGAGCGGCGGGTTCCTGGGTGAGGACCAGGGCGTGGCCGAGGCGATGGAGTAGGCAGAAGGTGGGATCAGGTACCGCGTTGGATTCTTCGCGGGCACGCCCGCCCTCATAGAACAACACATAACTCATTGATTTAGCGGGGCTCTGTGGGAGCGGGCGCGCCCGCGAACACCGGCGGAGCCGGTGCCAGGCACCGCGTTGGATTCTTCGCGGGCACGCCCGCTCCCACACCGCTTGCGTACTGAGTTCTCCGGGCCTGCAGCTCAACCAAACACATGCGAAGGCCGGCGCAGCACCGGGTCGAACGGGTTGACCCGCTCGCCAATCGCCGCCGCCTCGCGCTTGAGCAGCGCCACCACGGTTGGCATGCGGTTGGGCCCCAGGCGGTCGCTGATGGTCGCCACGCTCAGGGCCGCCACCGCATGGCCGTTACGATCGAGGATCGGCACCGCCAGGCCGGCCATGCCATCGAGCACTCCGGTATTGCGCCCGGCATAGCCGAGGCTGCGCACATTGTCGATTTCGGCGCGCAGCATGACTTCGTCGTAATGGTGGAAATCCTTCAGCCGCGGCAGGTTGTAGCGGATCACCTCGTCGCGCTCCTCCTCCGGCAGGAAGGCCAGGATTGCCAGGCTGCCCTGCCCCACCCCCAAGGCCACACGGCCGCCAATATCGCCGGTGAAGGTACGGATCGGGTATGGCCCTTCGCTGCGGTCCAGGCACACCGCATCGAACCCCGAGCGCGCCAGCAGGAACAGCGAATCGCCCAGCGAGGCCGACAACCGCAGCAGGCTGGGGCGCACCACATCGCGCAGGTTGCCGGCTTGCCCGGCCTTGGCCGCCAGGGCAAAAAAATCCAGGCTCAGCCGGTAGCGCTTGCTGGTCGCGCACTGATCGACCATGCCTTCTTCAATCAGGCTGCGCAGCAGGCGGTGGGTTGTGGGTTGCGCCAGGCCAACCCGCTGCGCCAGCTGGCTGACCTTCTCGCCCTCGCCGCCGCATTCTCCCAGCGCACGCAACACGGCGAACAAACGCGACACCGCACTGACACCTACTTCCTTGGCCTGCTCATTTCGATTATCGGAATCCATTTTTCGTCCAATCCTTAAAAATTCCATTCAGTGGAATAATTTCAAAATAGCTGTCACCCAGTGAAATTACCCTTTGTCGCCATCCTAATCATTGCCCTACTCTCCGGTCCATAGGGCGATATCACAACATCGGCCGCCGCCACAGAAGCGAGCGCCAACGTCCGTAAAAGCATTGCTTTTCGCCGCTGGCGCTCTGCCCACCCTGAAACTGCCGGTTGACCCCGGTTCCGTTTGCGATGGAGCACAGCCATGACCTTTCTGTTGATCGACAAGCTTTGCAAGCGCTATGGCGCCACGGAGGCAGTGGCCAGCTCGTCACTGGCCATCGAGAAAGGCGAGTTCGTCTCGCTGCTTGGCCCTTCGGGCTGCGGCAAGACCACCACCCTGCAAATGATTGCCGGCTTCGTCGAGGTCACCAGCGGCCGCATTGTCCTCGACGGCCGCGACATCACCCACGCCAAGCCGGCCAGCCGAGGCCTGGGCGTGGTGTTCCAGAGCTACGCGCTGTTCCCGCACATGACCGTGCGCGACAACGTCGCCTTTGGCCTGCGCATGCGCAAGGTGGCCAACGCCGACATCGCCCGCAGGGTCGACCAGGCCCTGGCGCTGGTGCGTCTGGACAAGCATGCCGAGCGCTACCCGCGCGAACTCTCCGGCGGCCAGCGTCAGCGGGTGGCCCTGGCCCGCGCACTGGTGATCGAACCGCCGGTACTGCTACTGGACGAACCGCTGTCCAACCTGGACGCCCACCTGCGTGAAGAAATGCAGTTCGAGATCTGTCGCATCCAGAACGAGGTCGGCATTACCACCTTGATGGTCACCCACGACCAGGCCGAGGCCTTGTCGATCAGCGACCGGGTGGTGGTGATGGAGGCCGGGCGCATCACCCAGGTAGATGACCCCTACCGCCTCTACGAACACCCGGGTACGCCCTTCATTTCCGACTTTGTCGGCAAGGCCAACCGCCTGCGCGGCGTAACCGGCCCCGGCCGGCAGCGGCAAGCTCGCAGGCCGCATCAGCTGCCGCTACTTCCTCGGCAGCCAGTGGCTGTATCGGGTCGACACCGCTCTGGGCAACCTGGCCGTGGTGCGTGCCAACGACGGCAACACACCGCTGGATGAAGGCACACAGGTCGGCCTGGACTGGAACGATGCCCTGCTACGGGTACTGAACGCTGGCGAGGTGGCGGCATGAGCGCGGCAAAGCTGCGCAGCAGCGCCTGGGGCTACGGCCTCAGCAGCCCGGCGCTGCTGTTGTTCCTGGCCTTGCTGGTGGTGCCACTGGGGCTGACCGTGCTGCTGTCGTTCAACGCGTTCGACTACAGCAGCGGCATCCAGGCCGGCCAGTACACCCTCGGCCATTACCTGAGCCTGGTGACCGACACCTACTACTACGAGATCTTCTTCCGCACCTTCTGGATCAGCGCCCTGGTCACCCTGCTTTGCGTGCTGTTCGGCATCCCCGAGGCCTTGGTGCTCAGCCGCATGGGCGCGCCGTGGCGCTCGATCTTCCTGATCCTGGTGCTGACCCCGCTGCTGATTTCGGTGGTAGTGCGGGCCTTCGGCTGGAGCCTGCTGCTGGGCGCCGACGGCCTGGTCAACCAGGGCATCATTGCCCTCGGCGGGCAGCCGGTGAAGCTGCTGTACACGCCCTTTGCGGTGATCATCGGCCTGGTCCACGTGATGCTGCCGTTCATGATCATCCCGGTGTGGACCTCGCTGCAGAAGCTCGACCCGGCTGCCGAGCAAGCCGCGCTGTCACTGGGTGCCAGCCAGTGGACGGTGTTCCGCCGCATCGTGCTGCCACAGATCATGCCCGGCGTGCTGTCGGGCACGCTGATCGTGTTCGGCCTGGCCGCCAGTTCGTTCGCCATTCCCGGCCTGCTGGGCGGGCGCCGGCTGAAGATGGTCGCCACCATGATCTACGACCAGTACCTGGCCGAACTGAACTGGCCGATGGGTGCCACCATCGCCGTGGCCCTGCTGCTGATCAACCTGCTGGTGATGCTCAGTTGGAACCGGCTGGTCGAACGCCGCTACAAACGCGCACTTGGAGTCTGAACCGATGACCCGTAACGGCCCGCTGGCCCTTTCCTTTCACGCCCTGGTGATGCTGTTCATGCTCGCCCCGCTGGTGGTGGTGTGCCTGGTGGCATTCACCCCGGAAAACACCCTGAGCCTGCCCACCGCCGGCTTTTCGCTGCGCTGGTTCAGCGCCGTGTTCGAGCGTGCCGATTTCCTCGATGCGTTCTACAACAGCCTGAAACTCGCGGCCCTGGCTGCCTCGCTGGCCACTTTGATCGCCGTGCCGGCGGGCCTGGCGATCACCCGCTACAGCTTCCCCGGCCAAGGCTTTCTCAACGGCCTGCTGCTGTCGCCGATCATCATCCCGCACCTGGTGCTGGGTGTGGCCTTGCTGCGGCTGTTCGCCTTGCTGGGCGTCAATGGCAGCTTCGCCTGGCTGGTGTTCGCCCATGTCGTGGTGATCACCCCTTACGTGCTGCGCCTGGTACTGGCTGCAGCCATCGGTATCGATCGCAGCGCCGAGCAGGCCGCGCAAAGCCTGGGTGCTGGCCGGGTCACGCTGTTCTGCAAGGTCACCCTGCCGATGATCCTGCCCGGTGTGGCCGGCGGCTGGCTGCTGGCGTTCATCAACAGCTTCGACGAAGTGACCCTGTCGATCTTCGTCACCTCGCCTGCCACCCAGACCCTGCCAGTGCGCATGTACGTATACGCCACCGAATCCATCGACCCGATGATGGCCGCCGTCTCGGCGCTGGTGATCGCCGTCACCGCCCTGACCATGGTCGCCCTGGACCGCGTATATGGCCTGGACCGCGTGCTGGTGGGCAAGCAATGACAAGGAATGCCCCCATGCCTCTGTTCAAGCGCGTGGCCGAACACGACCGCGAGCCTGTGCCCTTCCTGCTCGACGGCCAACCGGCCAGAGGCATGAGCGGCGATACCCTGCTGACTGCCATCCTGACCAATGCCGGGCACCTGCGCGGCAGCGACTTCAGCGCCGAACCACGCGCCGGCTTCTGCCTGATGGGCGCCTGCCAGGACTGCTGGGTACGCCTGCAGGATGGCCGCCGGGTACGCGCTTGCTCGACCTTTCTGGAACCGGGCCAGTGCGTGACCCGCGACCCGGGGCGTCAGCCATGAGTGCGATCGTGATCATCGGTGCCGGCCCGGCCGGCATCCGCGCCGCGCAAACCCTGGTAGCCCACGGCCTGCGCCCGGTGCTGCTGGACGAAGCCAGCCGCGGCGGCGGGCAGATCTACCGCCAGCAGCCGGCCAACTTTCGCCGCTCGGCCAAAGCGTTGTACGGCTTCGAGGCAGGAAAGGCGCAAGCCGTGCACGCCACCCTCGAGCAACTGCGCGGGCAGGTCGACTACCGCCCGGACACCCTGGTATGGAACGCCGAGCAGCAAGTGCTGGACACCTTGCAACAGGGCCAATTGGCCGACCGCCTGGCGTTCGACCGGGTGATCGTCGCCACCGGTGCCACCGACCGGGTGTTGCCGATACCCGGCTGGACCCTTCCTGGGGTCTATACCTTGGGCGCTGCGCAAATCGCCCTGAAGTTCCAGGGCTGCGCGATCGGTGAACGGGTGGTGCTGGCCGGCAGCGGGCCGCTGCTGTACCTGGTGGCCTACCAGTACGCCAAGGCCGGTGCCACGGTCAGCGCGGTGCTCGACACCTCACCGTTCAGCGCCCAGGTGCGTGCCCTGCCACGCCTGCTTCTGCAACCGGGCACCTTTGCCAAGGGCCTGTACTACCGAGCCTGGCTGGCCCGCAAGGGTGTGCCGGTGCACCAGGGTGTGACCCTGCTGGGTATCGACGGCGAGCAACGCGCCAGCGGTGTGCGCTGGCTGCACAATGGCCAGCAACACGACCTGCCATGCGACGCCGTGGCATTCGCCCACGCCCTGCGCAGTGAAACCCAACTGGCCGACCTGCTGGGTTGCCGGTTCGCCTGGAGCGCGCTCAACCGCGCCTGGCTACCGGTACGTGACGCCCAGGGCCGGGCCACCAGCCCCGGCGTGTACCTGGCAGGCGACGGTGCCGGCATCCTCGGTGCCGACGGTGCCGAGATGAGCGGTGAACTGGCCGCCCTGACACTGCTGGCCGACCTCGGCAAGCCCGGCAACCCGCAGCGCCAGCAGCAACTGGAAAGGCGCCTGGCCACCTTGCAGCGCTTCCGCCAAGGGCTGGAGCAGGCCTTTCCATTTCCCGAGCAGTGGGCCCGCCAAGCCCCGGACCATCTCACCGTGTGCCGCTGCGAACAGATCAGCGCCGGGGAAATCCGCGCCACCGTGCGTGCCGGGCACTGGGAAATCAACCGGGTCAAGGCCATGTGCCGAGTCGGCATGGGCCGCTGCCAGGGCCGCGTGTGCGGTGCCGCTGCCGCCGAGTTGATCGCCTGCGAAAGCGGTCGGGCCATTGACCAGGTAGGGCGCCTGCGTGGCCAGGCACCGGTCAAGCCCCTGCCCTTTGGCCTGGAGATAAAACCATGAAGTTGATCGAAGTGGACGTCATCATCGTCGGCGGCGGCATCATCGGCAGCAGCGCGGCCTTGACCCTGGCCCGCGCTGGTCGGCAAGTGGCATTGCTGGAACGCGACTTCTGCGGCTCGCACTCCAGCGGGGTGAACTACGGCGGTGTGCGCCGCCAGGGCCGCTCGTTGGCCCAGCTGCCGTTGTCGATGCGCGCCCATGCCATCTGGGGGAATCTGCGCGATTGGATCGGCATCGATGGCGAATACGCCCGCAGCGGCCACCTGAAGCTGGCCCGCAGCGAAACCGACTTCGATGCCTTGAAGGCCTATGCCCGGCGTACCCAGGCTTTTGACCTTCGCCTGCAACTGCTTGAACGACGCGAACTGCGCCAGCGCTTCCCCTGGGTGGGCGATATCGCTGTCGGCGCCTCGTACTGCCCCGAGGACGGCCATGCCAACCCACGGCTGGTGTCACCGGCCTTCGCCCAGGCGGCCAGACGCAGCGGCGCCCAGGTGCATGAGCAGTGCAAGGTGCTGGAGGTGGGGCACGACGGCCACCGTTTCAGCGTAAGCACCAGCAGCGGCCAAGGCTTCAAGGCGCCCTGGCTGTTGAATTGCGCCGGCGCCTGGTCGGCGCAACTGGCCGAGCAGTTCGGCGAGCCGGTGCCGCTGACCGCGGCCCACCCCGCCATGCTGGTGACCGAGCCGCTGCCGCTGTTCATGACCGCCAGCACCGGGGTCGAAGGCGGCGGCATCTACGCCCGCCAGGTGGTGCGTGGCAACTGCGTGCTGGGCGGCGGGCGCGGTTTTGCCCTTACCCCGACCACCGCACGCCCGGGCCAGGCCGCAGTGCTCGACATCCTGCGCAATGCCACCGAGCTGTACCCGGCACTGGCCGGCGCCCAGGCCATTCGCACCTGGAGCGGCACCGAAGGCTACCTGCCCGATGACGAACCGGTGCTCGGCCCCAGCCTGCACCAGCCCGGCCTGCTGCATGGTTTCGGCTTTGCCGGTGCCGGCTTCCAGATAGGCCCGGCTGCCGGTGAAGCGTTGGCGCAATGCATCCTGCACGGCGCGCCGGCACTCAGCCTGGCGGCTTTTTCCATCAACCGCTTTCAGCCCAACCACCACAAGGAAAACCTGTCATGACGCACAAGCAACGTTTGCTCGCCCTGTTCTGCACCGTGCCCGGCCTGTTCGCCTGCCTGCCCGCCATGGCCCAACCCACGCTTTACCTGGGCATGAACGGCGGCACCATGGAACGGCTGTTCAGCGACAATATCCTGCCAAAGTTCGAGCAGGCCAACGGCGTGAAGGTGGTGATTGTCCCCGGCACCTCTGCCGACATCCTCGCCAAGGTCCAGGCCACGCCTAACAAGCCGTCGATCCATGTGATGGTGCTGGATGACGGCATCATGTACCGCGCCATCGGCATAGGCCTGTGCAGCACGCTCAAACCCAACCCGACCTTGGCCCAGTTGCCGGAAAAGGCCTTGATCAAGGACAAGGCCGCCGCAGTCAGCCTGGGCGTGACCGGGCTTGCCTACAACAGCCGCCTGTTCAAGGCCAATGGCTGGGCAGCGCCCACCTCGTGGAACGACCTGGCCGACCCGCGCTTCAAGGACAAGGTGGTGTTCCAGTCGATGGCATCGTCCACCTTCGGCCTGCATGGTTTCCTGATGTACAACCGCCTGCACGGCGGCAGCGATACCGATGTCAACCCGGGCTTCACGGCCTGGCAGAAGAACGTGGGCCCGAACGTGCTGGAGTACATCCCCAACTCGGCCAAGCTCTCGGAAATGGTGCAAACCGACGAAGCCGCGCTGTTCCCGCTCACCCCCACCCAGGTGACGGCGCTGAAGCTCAAAGGCATCCCGGTGGAGTACGCCGCGCCCAAGGAAGGTGCCGTGGTGCTCAACCAGGCCGAATGCGTCACGGCCAACAACGACCAGCCGGAGCTTGCGCAGAAGCTCGCCGAGTTCCTGCTCAGCCCCGAGGCGCAGTCGCCGGCCCTGGAGCTGGGTGACCAGATCCCGTCCAACCCCAACACACCTACCAGTGACAAGACCCGTGGCCAGGTCGAAGCCATGCAGACCTACCTGCAGACTGCCGTGACCATCGACTGGGACCAGGTCAACACCCAGCGCCCCGAATGGAACGCGCGCTGGAACCGCCAGATCGAGCGGTAAGCCGAGGGCCTGGGCCGCTCCCGCCCCTTTGGGCTGCGCTGTCGGTCCGCGTACCCTGTGGGAGCGGCTTTAACCGCGAAGAATCCAGCGCGGTGCATGGCACCGGCTGCGCCGGTGTTCGCGGCTGAAGCCGCTCCCACAGGGTCCCGGCTAGCTCAATGAATCATGTTCAGTTCTATGAGATCGAGTTTCCCGCGAAGAAGGCAACACACCTCCAAACCCTGACACCTCAATCCAGCACCGGCCGCAACAACGCCTGGGCCTCGTACAGGGTCGGCAGATACCGCAAACGTATTTCATCCACACTCAACCGCGAAGCATGGGTGGTGATGGTCAACGTCGCTTTCAGCCGGCCAGCCCGGTCCAGCAGTGGCACACCCAGCACGCGCATGCCGATTTCATACTCCTGGTCCACGATACAGAACCCCTGCTCCTTCACCCGCAGCAACTCCGCCTCCAGCTGTAACCGGTCCGTCTGCGTATAAGGCGTCAACCCACGCAGCGGGTTACGCGCAAAGTAGGCATCCCGCTCCCCCTCATCCAGCCAGGCCAGCCAGACGCGCCCGCCGGCGGTGCAATACATGGGCACCCGCGAACCCGGCCGGATCGACAACGAGGCCACATGGCTGTAGCGGCTACGTACCAGGTGGATGATCTCGTCACCATCACGGGTACCCACCGACACATGCTCCTGGGTCTGCCGCGCCACCTGCTCGACGATCGGCCGCAGCATGCGCGGCAGTTGTGCCGAGTCCACATACGCCTGGCCAAGGCGCAGCGCCTTGGGCGTAAGCCAGTACTCACGGCTGTCGGTTTCGGCAAACCCTTCGTGCACCAAGGTCAACAGAAACCGCCGCGCGGCACTGGGGGTAAGGCCGGACAACCTGGCCGCCTGCGGCACGCTAAGGCGCGGCTGCTCGGCGCTGAACAGCTGCATGAGCGCCAGGCCCTTCTGCAAGCCGGCGATCAGATCACGGGGGTGGATAGCGGGGGTGTTCATCTATTCGACTCGCAAGCAGGGCAAATACAGCCGATTACCGCGATAACCGGATCAGTGATGCGATTATCGCATCAAACGCCCGATCAGCGCATTGTTGCCCACGCCCCCTTGCCTCACCCTTGGCCTGCATAACAACGCCAATAAGGAGGTCAGCATGATTCGTGGTTCCACTGAACTGGTCGCCATCGTCGGTTCGCCCATTGCCCAGGTGAAGTCCCCCGAAAACTTCAACACCTGGTTCGCCAACAACAACTGCAACCTCGCCATGCTGCCCATCGACCTGCATGAGGCCGCACTGGATACCTTCGCCGGCACCCTGCGCGGCTGGCAGAACCTGCGCGGTTGCGTGGTCACCGTGCCGTACAAGCAGGCCCTGGCCAACCGCCTGGACGGCCTGAGCGAGCGCGCAGCCGCGCTGGGCTCGGTCAATGTCGTTCGCCGTGAGCGTGACGGTCGCCTGCTGGGCGACAACGTGGACGGCGCCGGCTTCCTCGGCGCTGCGCGCAAACATGGCTTCGAGCCGGCGGGCAAGCGTGCGTTGGTGATCGGTTGTGGCGGGGTCGGCAGTGCCATCGCCTATGCGCTGGGCGAGGCCGGCATCGCCAGCATCACCCTCAGCGACCCCAGCACCGCGCGCATGGGCGCTGTGTGCGAGTTGCTCGGCAATGCCTTCCCCGCGGTCGAACTCGCCACCCGGGTCGACGGGCTGGAAGGCTTCGACCTGCTGGTCAACGCCTCCCCTGTCGGCATGGGCGGCAGCGCGGAACTGCCGCTGCCTGCCGCCCTGCTCGCCACCTTGCAAGCCGAAACCCTGGTCGCCGACGTGGTCACCTCGCCCGAGATCACCCCGCTGCTGAAGCGGGCACGCCAGGTTGGCTGCGCGGTCCAGACCGGCCCGGAAATGGCCTTCGCCCAGCTCGGCCACCTGGGCGCCTTCATGGGCGTCACGCCGCTGGAGATCTGAAGCCATGCCGACGCATGAACACGCGCAACACAACTTTGACCTGGTCGTGCTGGGCAGCGGCGCCGGTGGCTTTACCGCTGCCGCCACGGCCGCGCGCCATGGGCTGAAAGTGCTGGTGGTGGAAAAGGCCGAACACTTTGGCGGCACCTCGGCGATTTCCGGCGGGGCGGTGTGGCTCTACGGAACCGATCAAGCCCGCGCCGCTGGTGCGGTGGACTCCCCCGAGGCCATTCGCACCTACCTCAGGCAGGTCATCGGCGACGGCTACGACCCCGCCCTGGTCGACGCCTTCATCGAGCATGGCCACCAGGCGCTGCGCTGGCTGGAGCAGAATACCGAACTGCGCTACGCCCTGCGCCCGCACTCGCCGGACTACTACCCGGACGCTCCCGGTGCCACCCAGTTTGGCCGGGCGCTGGAGATGGTCGAGTACGATGGCAAGCAGCTCGGCCCGTACTTCAAGGACCTGCAGATGCCGCCGCCCGGCATGTTGCTGTTCGGCGGCATGATGGTCAACCGCGTGGATATCCAGCATTTCCTCAATATCCGCCGCTCGCCCCGGTCGCTGTGGCATTGCTTCAAGCTGATGGCGCGTTATGCGCGGGACCGTCTGCATCACCCGCGCGGCACGCGGCTTACCACCGGCAACGCCTTGATCGCGCGCCTGGCCAGCAGCGCCTTCGCCCATGGCACGCAGCTGTGGTTACGCAGCGAAGCCCAGGAGCTGATCGTCGAACGCGGCGTGGTCACCGGCGTGGTGGTGCAACGCGAAGGGCGCCGTGAACGGGTGCTGGCCCGGGGCGGTGTGGTGTGCGCCATGGGCGGGTTCGCTGCAGGCGCGCTGGCCGACAGCTACCGGCCGGCCCGGCAAGCGCCGCACCTGACCATGTCACCGCCCAGCAATGACGGCACTGCCCTGCGCCTTGGCCAAGCCGTGGCCGCAGCCCAGGGTGAGGGCCTGGTGGCCAACTTCTTCTGGGCACCGGTTTCCGAACTGCGCCATGCCAATGGCGAGCATGAGCGCTTCCCGCACCTGGTCACCGACCGCGCCAAGCCGGGCGTGATCGCGGTGAGCCAGGACGGGCGACGCTTCGTCAACGAGTCCGATTCCTACCACCACTTCGTGCAGACCATGTTCGCCAAAGGCATTGCCAGCTGCTGGCTGGTCTGCGATGCCGAGGCGATGAACCGCTACGGCCTGGGCCTGGCGCGGCCAAAGCCGGTGGACAACCAGGCATTGATCGACGCCGGCTACCTGCACCGCGCCGCAACAGCGCAGGCCCTGGCCGAGGCCATTGGCGTCGACCCACAGGTGTTCATGCAGACCCTGGAGCAGTTCAACGTCGACGCCCGCAACGGCATCGACCGTGCGTTCGGCAAAGGCGGCAACAGCTACAACCGCTACATGGGCGACCCGCAACACACGCCCAACCCATGCCTGGCGCCGCTGACCAGCGGCCCGTTCTACGCCATCCGCATCCACACCGGCGACCTCGGCTCGGCCCGCGGCCTGGTGACCGACGCCCAGGCCAACGTGCTGAACCGCGATGGCCAGCCGATTGCCGGGCTGTATGCAGTCGGCAACGACATGAATTCACTGATGAAAGGCACCTACCCCGGCCCCGGTATCACCCTGGGCCCTGCCCTCACCTTCGGCTGGCTCGCTGCCAACCACATCACCGCGCGCCTGCAGGCGCCAACCACCCACATGGAGAATCCAGCATGTACTACGAACTGAGAACCTACACCCTCGACCCACTGAAAATGGCCGACTGGCTGAGCCTGTACCAAAGCCACGCGCTGGAGGTGCAAAGCGAGCATCTCGGTAACCTGGTCGGCTTTTTCACCAGCGAGTTCGGCGAGGTCAACCAAGTGGTGCATATCTGGGGTTATGCCAGCCTCGACGAACGAATGGCACGCCGCGCAGCCATGGCAGCGGACCCGCGTTGGGCCGAGTTCTCACGGCGCAACCGCGAGCTGGGCGCGGTACTGCACTTGCAGTCGCGAATGCTGCGGCCCACCGGTTTTTCGCCGCTGCAGTAAAACCTTCCTCCAACGCCTGAGCGGAACCCCACCATGCAACCCCTCGAATGTGACGTACTCGTCATCGGCTCCGGTGCCTCTGGCCTGGCTGCCGCCGTTACTGCCGCCCATCACGGCCTGCAGGTGATCGTCGCGGAAAAAGCCAGCCAACTGGGCGGCACCAGCGCCTGGTCGGGGGGCTGGCTGTGGATACCGCGCAACCCGCTGGCCATTGCCGAAGGCATCGTCGAGACCGACGATGCCCCGGAGCGCTACCTGCGCGGGCAAACCCATGTCAGCGAACTGGACCCGCGCCAGCGCGCCTTCCTGCACCATGGCCCGGAGATGGTGGCGTTCTTCCAGCAACACACCGCCGTACAGTTCCAGAGCGGCAGCCGCATGCCCGACATGCGCGAAGGCGACGGCAGCGCGCGCGGTGGCCGTTCGCTGTGCGCGCTGCCATACGACGGGCGCCTGCTCGGGCCCTGGCTGCACAAGCTGCGCCCACCGCTGGACATCGTCAGCCTGGCCGGCATGGGCATTGCCGGCGGCGCCGACATGGCCGCCTTCTTCAACGCCACGCGCTCGCCCACGGCCGCGCTGCATGTGGGCAAACGCCTGCTGCGCCATGGTCGCGACCTGCTGCTGCACCGCCGCGGCCTGCAGCTGGTCAATGGCAATGCCCTGGTGGCACGGCTGCTGCGCAGCGCCCTGAACCTTGGCGTGACGCTACTGACCGACAAGCCGGCCAGTCGCCTGCTGGGCGAAGGCCGGGTCAGCGGCGCACAGTTTGCCGACGGCCAGCTGATCCACACGCGCCGCGGTGTGGTTTTGGCCTGCGGTGGCTTTGCGCATGATCGCCAGCGCATCGCGCAACTGATGCCGCATGCGCCGAACGGTGACCAGCACTACTCCGCCGCGCCATGGGAAAACAGCGGTGACGGCCTGCGCCTGGGCGAGCAGGCCGGTGGCCTGGTCCAGGCGACTGCGACCCATGCAGGTGCCTGGGCACCCGTGTCGCGGGTGCCGCGCAGTGATGGCAGTTTCGGCCATTTCCCGCACTTGATCGATCGCGCCAAGCCCGGTTTCATCGCCGTGCGCCGCGATGGCCGGCGCTTCGTCAATGAGGCCGATTGCTACCACGACTTCATGAACGCGCTGTTCGCCGCCACGCCGCAGGGTGAAGCGCCGGAAGCCTGGCTGATCTGCGACCATGCCGCGCAACGGCGCTATGGCATCGGCTGGGCCAAGCCCTTCCCTTTCCCCACCCGCCACTATCAACGCTGCGATTACCTGCACAGCGGTCGCACGCTGGCGCAACTGGCACAGCGCTGCGGGATCGACGCCGCGCAGTTGCAGCGCACGGTAGACGGTTTCAACCAACATGCAGCCCAGGGTGAAGATCCGCTTTTCCGGCGCGGTGCATCGGCCTACAACCGGGCGCAGGGCGAGCCGTTGCAAGCCCCCAATCCATCGCTGCGGCCACTGCTGCACGGGCCGTACCACGCAGTGAAACTGTTGCCGGGCAGCCTTGGTACCTTCGCCGGCCTGGGCACGGATGCCTCGGCCCGGGTACTGGACCGCGAGGCGCGGCCGATCCCCGGGTTGTATGCGGTGGGCAACGACATGGACAGCGTGATGGGCGGGTATTACCCGAGTGGCGGTATTACCTTGGGGCCGGGGATGACATTCGGTTATCTGGCTGGTAGAGCGTTGAGTACCTTGACCACCTGAAATCACGTTGCCCCTTGCCTCGCCCGCAGGCCCAACGCAACCGTTCGGTAACCGAACACTAGCCCTTCCCTTGAATTGACGCTGCCGCCTTCACTGCTCACCATGCACCGGCCTTGCGTGCCCCCCTGCCTGGGAATCGGTCACGTACTCGTAGCACCGCAGCTGAATACAATTTCAAGAATCGAGCAGTTTATGAACCACTCCAAGATCACCCCCGCCGCCCCCCGGATGCCCCAGGGTTCGATCGGCGACAAGCTTCGCGGCGCCTTCGGCGTCGGCAAGACCCGTTGGGGCATGCTCGCCCTGGTGTTCTTCGCCACCACCCTGAACTACATCGACCGTGCTGCGCTCGGCATCATGCAGCCCGTCCTGGCCAAGGAAATGAGCTGGACGGCGATGGACTACGCCAACATCAACTTCTGGTTCCAGGTCGGCTATGCGGTCGGCTTCCTGCTGCAGGGCCGGCTGATCGACAAGGTCGGGGTAAAACGCGCGTTCTTCTTCGCCGTGCTGCTGTGGAGCCTGGCCACCGGCGCTCACGGCCTGGCCACCTCGGCCGCCGGCTTCATGGTCTGCCGCTTCATCCTCGGCCTGACCGAGGCCGCCAACTACCCGGCCTGCGTGAAGACCGTGCGCCTGTGGTTCCCGGCTGGCGAACGGGCCATCGCCACCGGCCTGTTCAACGCCGGCACCAACGTCGGCGCCATGGTCACGCCGGCCCTGCTGCCGCTGATTCTGGCCGTGTGGGGCTGGCAGGCCGCGTTCATCGCCATGGGCAGCCTGGGCCTGGTGTGGGTGGTGCTGTGGGTGCTGAAGTACTACAACCCTGAAGATCACCCGCGCGTGCGCCAGAGCGAGGTGGAGTACATCCAGCAGGATGACGAGCCCGAGCCGACCCGCGTGCCGTTCAGCCGCATCCTGCGCCTGCGTGGCACCTGGGCGTTCGCGGTGGCCTACGCGATTACCGCACCGGTGTTCTGGTTCTACCTGTACTGGCTGCCACCGTTCCTCAACCAGCAATACAGCCTGGGCATCAACGTGACCCAGATGGGTATCCCGCTGATCATCATCTGGCTGACGGCAGACTTCGGCAGCATCGGCGGCGGCATCCTGTCTTCCTGGCTGATCGGCCGTGGCGTGCGCGCTACCACGGCGCGGCTGGTGTCGATGCTGATCTTCGCCTGCACCATGGTCAGCGTCATCTTTGCCGCCAACGCCAGTGGCCTGTGGGTCGCGGTGGCGGCCATCTCGCTGGCGGTGGGCGCACACCAGGCATGGACGGCGAATATCTGGAGCCTGGTGATGGACTACACGCCAAAGCACCTGGTGAGCACGGTGTTCGGTTTCGGCAGCATGTGCGCTGCGATTGGCGGGATGTTCATGACGCAGATCGTCGGTAGCGTGCTGACCGCTACCAATAACAACTATGCCGTGTTGTTCACCATGATCCCGGCGATGTACTTCCTGGCGCTGGTGTGGATGTACTTCATGGCGCCACGCAAGATCGAGAGCGCCTGAACGCGCTAGCCACTTACCTCTACGGGGCCCTTGCGGGCCCTTTTTTTGGCCAGTCAGCAATCAGTAATTTGCCTGCCCGGCCTCATCGCCGGCAAGCCAGCTCCCACAGGTACAGAGTTGCTCTCGAGGTTGTCGCTGTACCTGTGGGAGCGGCTTCAGCCGCGAAGAATCCAACGCGGTGCCTGGCACCGGCTGCGCCGGTGTTCGCGGCTAAAGCCGCTCCCACAAGGGCTCCACAGGGCTCAAGCCACGCGCTGTACCTGTGGGAGCTGGCTTGCCGGCGAACACGGGCGATAGCCCGTGCCATGCGCCGCGTTCTATCAATCAGACTCTGGCCAGTACTGCCATAGCCTTCTCCAGCGCCATGCGCGCACGCTGTTCGCCGCTCATGCCCTGTTCCAGCAACTGCCGCGTGGGGATCTCCAGGCTCAACGGCACACTTGGCGGCAAGCCGCGCAGCAGGCCGACCAGATCGGCATCGCCCTCGCCTGGGAAGCGCCGCTCGTTGCGTGCCTGGCGCAAGATCTCGTCCATGTCGGCCGGCACCGGGCCGGCAACATCGCACAGCTGGGCATAACGCATGCGCTGCGGCGCCAGTTGTGCCAGATCGTCCAGCGAAGAGCCGGAGCGGTTGAAGTGGAAGGCATCCACCAGCACACAGCCATTGGCGCGGTCGGCGTTGGCCACCACCCGCATGGCCTGGCGCAGGTCACGCACATCAGTCCAAGGCATGAACTCCAGATGCGGATGAATGCCATACCCCGCCGCCAGGTCACACAACGCAGCAAAGCGCTTGGTCAGCCGCGCTTCATCCGGGTCGTTGCCAGCCACCAGCAGCTCCGTGCCGCCCAGCTCGGCGCCCACCGCCAGGATCGGCTCGAAATCGGCTACACAGGTTTCCGGCTTCAGCCTCAGGATCTCGAGGTCGAGCACCTTGATGCCCGTGTCGCGCAGGCGCGCCTGGGTCTGCCGGCGCAGGCCGGCATCGGCCACCAGCGGGAAATGCTGTTCCTGCTCGGTGGCGGGCACCAGACGCAGGCCAACGTGGCTGTAACCGGCGCGGGCTGCTGCCTCGACCATGTCCGGCGGGGTCAGCTCGAGTACCGTCAGGGCCGCCAGGGAGAAAATTCGTTCAGTCATTATCGTCACCAGACAAGTCAAGCAATGTGCTCGGGCGCACAGGCCCGGCCAGTTTCCGCTGCCTGGCGGATCGCCTCGATCAGCGCCAGGGTACGGCCACCATCGGCGGCATCGATCAGCGGCGCCTGTTCACCCCGGGCAACCCGCACGAAGTGTTGCAGCTGCAAGGTCAATGCCTCGCCAACGGGGATGCTTTCCTCGCTCTGCAACAACGGCGTGTGCCAGCCCGACCCTACCTCAGCGTAGTGCCAGCGCTTGAGTTGCGGAATGCTCAGGGCCCCCTGGGTGCCGGCCAGCAGGTAGCACGGCTGGCCATCCTGGCGCGGGTAGACCGGGCTTTCGCCGGAGTCCAGCTCCCAACTCCATGGCGCGGCCACCGCGTCGGAGCCAGTCAGGCTGCCCAATGCCCCATTGGCGAACTGCAGTAGCACCGCGGCGCTGTCTTCGTTGGCAAAACCGCGCACATCGTTGCGGGTGAATGCCTGCACCTGTACCACCTCGCCACACAGGTGGCGCAGCAGGTCGAGGTCATGGATCAGGTTGGTCAGCAAGAAGCCAGCGCCCGGCTCGCGGCGCCAGGGGGTTTCGAAATAGCTGTCGGGCTTTTGCAACTGCCACAGTGCGGTGACGTTGATCAGCCGGCCCAGCTTGCCGTCGGCAATCACCTGGTGAGCCTTGGCGATCAGCGGGTTGTGCCGGCGGTGATGGCCGACCAGCACAGGCACATTGTGGCGGCGCGAGGCTTCCACCAGCGCGCGGACTTCATCCAGGTGCACGCCCACCGGTTTTTCGACCAGCACCGGTACACCGGCCTCGACGCAGTCCAGGGCGGTGGCGACATGCAGGTTGTTCGGGTTGGCGACGATCACTGCCTCGGGGCGCGCGTGCTCCAGCATCTGGCGGTGGTCGGCAAAACAGGGCACGCCGCATTCGGCAGCAAAGGCCTCGGCCTGCGGGCCCGGGTCGGCCACAGCGCACAGCTGGGCCTGCGGCACATTTAGCAAATGCTGGTAATGCTGGCGGCCCATGCTGCCGGCGCCGATCAAGGCAATACGAAGGGGTGCGTTCAACAGCCTGTCCTCTTGTCATTGTTGTCACGCAGATTCCGGAATCCAATTCCACAATCCACATTAAACAATTTAGAACCAGGTTCAGCTTTTCAGAAGAAGCTGTAGAACAGAGTGTGCGGTAATCGACCGGAAATGCACCTTCAGGCGAACAACTCACTGGCCCGGCTGGCCGCCGACAGTTCCTCTGCCGCCGCCAGCAACAGCGGCGCCAGTTCTGCCAGGCGGCTTTGCGCCAGGCGCGCACTGGGCCCGGCGATGCTAAGCACACCGATCACCTCGTCACTTTGCGGGCGGCGCACCACTGCAGCCAGGGCCGAGGTGCCGATGGCCGAGGTTTCCTCGACCCAGGCATAACCGCGCTCGCGGGCGCGGCGCAGGTAGGTGAGCAACTCGTCGGTGGAGCGCGGCGCATTCGGGCCGAACTGCGCCGGGTCGGCAATGCCCTGGCGCAATACCATCTGCAGCGCCTGCTCATCGTCCAGGCTGGCCAGCCAGGCATGCCCGGACGCGGTATAGAACAGCGGTGCGTCGCGGCCCATGTCCGGGTCGTAGCGCAGCCCGGAGCGGGCGCCCTGGGACTTGGCGATCCAGGTCTGGCGGGCACCGTCTATCACGCCAAGGCGCACCAGTTCGCCGCTGTCCTGGGCCAGGCGGTCGAGAATCGGCTGGATGATGTCAGCACCGCTGCTGGCAAGGTAACGGAAGCCCAGCGCCACCAGCTTGGCCGACAGCTGGTAGCGGCTATTGTCCCGGTTCTGTCGCACATAGCCCAGCCGCACCAGCTCGGTGAGCATGCGATGGGTGGCGCTCTTGGGGATGTCCAGGCGCTCGGCCAGGGTTTGCAACGGCAGCCCCTGCGGTTCGCCGGTAAGGCTTTCTACAAGACTGAAGGCGCGTTCGATCTGACTACCAGCCATGACACAGGTCCCTGAAATTTTTTGCGAATTCTAGAAGATGATTCCACACCGCCGATAGCCGCCGCAGCCAGGGCGGTACGAACTGTCCGGTTATCGCCCATTAATTGCCTGGTAGGGCCGCCACACCCTTGCGGGCCGATTCGCTGCCAATAAGAATGTGGAACCTTGTTCCAATAAAAATACAGGAATCCCGCAATGCCTTCCGCTCCCTACGAAACCGAATGCGATGTACTGGTCATAGGTTCTGGTGCCGCCGGGCTGGCTGCGGCCGTGACGGCTGCCTGGCACGGGCAGAAGGTGATCGTGGTGGAGAAGGAGCCAGTGTTCGGCGGCGCCACCGCCTGGTCCGGCGGCTGGGCCTGGGTGCCGCGCAACCCGCTGGCACGCCGGGCCGGTATCGAGGAAGACATCGAGCAGCCGCGTACCTACCTGCGCAATGAACTGGGGGCGTATTACAACGCCGAACGCGTCGACGCCTTCCTCGAAGCCTGCCCGCACATGGTGGCGTTTTTCGAAAAGCACACGGCGCTGCAGTTTGCCGACGGCAACGGCATCCCCGACATGCATGGCGACACACCGGGCGCGGCCCAGGGCGGGCACCAGGTGATTGCCGCGCCCTATGACGCCCGCGAGGTCGGTGCGCTGCTACCACGCCTGCGCAAGACCATGCGCGAAACCTCGTTCATGGGCATGCCGATAATGGCGGGTGCCGACCTTGCCGCGTTCCTCAACATGACCCGCTCGCCCAAGGCCTTGCTGCACGTGTGGAAACGCTTTGGCCGCCACCTTTACCACCTCGCCCGGTATGGCCGAGCGATGCACCTGGTCAACGGCGTGGCGTTGGTGGCCCGCCTGGCCAGGTCGGCGCAGGACCTGGGCGTGCGCCTGCAGGAGTCGGCACCGGCCAAACGCCTGCTGGTCGAGGATGGCCAGGTGCGGGGGGCGCTGGTGGCTACACCGCAGGGCGAGCAACTGATCCGTGCCAAGGCCGTGGTGCTCGCGGCGGGTGGTTTCCCCAACGACAACGCCCGCCGTCGGCAACTGTTCCCGCGCGATGCCAGCGGCCACGACAACCTTGCCCTGCCCCCCAAGGGTTGTTCGGGCGACGGCCTGCGCCTGGGCGAATCGGCCGGCGGTGTGGTCGCCACCGACCTGAAGTCGCCGGTGGCCTGGGCGCCGGTTTCGCGAGTGCCGCACCGCGACGGCAGTGTCGGCCACTTCCCGCACATCATCGAACGCGGCAAACCGGGCATCATCGGCGTGCTGGCCGACGGCAAGCGTTTCGTCAACGAAGCGCATGGCTATTACGACTATGTGTCAGCGATGATCGCGGCGGTGCCGCAGGGCGAAGAGGTGTGTTCGTGGCTGGTTTGCGACCACCGCTTCCTGCGCCGCTACGGCCTGGGCCATGCCCGCCCGGCGCCACTGCCTGTGTGGCCGCACGTGCGCAGCGGCTATCTCAAGCGGGGTGTCACCCTCGAGCAGCTGGCCGAGGCCTGCGGCATCGACCCGGTAGGGCTGCGCGCCACGGTCAGCGATTTCAACAACCATGCCCGCAACGGCCAGGACCCGGCGTTCGGCCGTGGCTCCACACCGTTCAACCGCAAGCAGGGTGACCCGCAGCACAAGGGGCCAAACCCTTGCGTGGCGCCCATCGAGCAGGGGCCGTTCTATGCGGTGAAGGTGCAGCCCGGCTGCTTTGGCACCTTTGCCGGGCTGCGCACCGACGGCAATGCCCGGGTGCTGGATGAGGCTGGGGAGCCGATTGCTGGCCTGTATGCGGCGGGTACCGACATGGCCAGCGTGTTTGGCGGCTGGTATCCGTCGGGTGGCATCAACCTGGGGCCGGCGTTGACCTTTGGCTATGTGGCCGGGCGGCATATTGCCGGGGCGCAGGGGTATGAGTGAGGTGAGATCAGGCCGGCGGTTTTGCAGCGCCTGTGAGACCGGGCGGCGCTTCGCGGCAGGGAATGCCGGGCTCGATGCGGAACTTTACCCGCGAAGAAGCCCGCACGATACCGAAGGTCAGAGCTGCTCCAACCGCTCGCGCAGGAAGTTCACAAAACCCTGCACCGGCCGCGCCACCTGTCGGTGCTGCGGGTACACCGCCGACAGCTGCAGCGCCGGCGGCCGCCACTCATCCAGCACCGTCACCAGCCGCCCATCCGCCAGTGCCTGGCCCACGATGAAGGTTGGCAGATAAGTCACCCCCATCCCGGCAATCGCCGCATCCCTTAGCAGCTCGCCATTGTTCGCCCGCATCCGCCCGGCCACCTGGATCGCATGTGCCTTGCCGCCCTGGCTGAACTGCCACTGCACCTGCCGCGAATGCCCATATGGCAGACAATCATGCCCAGCCAACTGCTCCGGTCTGGCCGGCACGCCCCGCGCTTCCAGGTACACCGGGCTCGCGCAATACACCCGCTCGACACTGGCAATGCGCCGCGCAATCAGGCTGGAGTCCTCCAGCGCACCAATCCGTAGCGCCAGGTCATAGCCCTCGCCGATCAGGTCAACGGCGCGGTCGCTCAAATCCACTTCCACATCCACCTGCGGGTGCAACTGCAGAAACTCGGTCAGCAGGCAGCCCAGGTGCGCCATGGCGAACGACAGCGGCGCACTCAGGCGCAAGGTGCCACGCAAGGCCTGGGCCTGGCCGCTGATGTCGTGCTCCACCTGCTGCACTTCGCCGAGCAGGCGCAGCGCCGACTGGTAATAGTGCTGGCCCAGCGGCGTGGCGTCCAGGCGCCGGGTGGAGCGATTGAGCAGACGCACGCCCAGGCGCTCCTCCAGCTGCATCAGGCGCCGGCTGACCGATTGCTTGGACATCCCCAGGCGGTCGGCGGCCGCAGTGAAACTGCCAGCCTCCATGACCTGGGCAAAGATGCGCATGTCTTCGTAAGGGTTCATTGTCTCGCTCTTGGTGACAGTCAAACGCTTTATAGCGGCTTTTTCCCATCAGCGCATCTCCCTAATCTACGCACAAGTCGCAGCGATGGCCCTGAAGGCCAGGCAAGACGCCCATTACCAACATTCAACAGAAAAGGATTCGCTCATGAACATTGTCCACAAAACCCTTACCGCTTCCCTTCTGGCCCTGTCCGTTTCCAGCGCCTTCGCCGCTGGCAGCCCGG
Organism: Pseudomonas sp. UBA6753; assembly: GCF_002453565.1. Lineage (NCBI taxonomy): Bacteria > Pseudomonadati > Pseudomonadota > Gammaproteobacteria > Pseudomonadales > Pseudomonadaceae > Pseudomonas > Pseudomonas sp. UBA6753. Next base: position 45,453 of record NZ_DKHD01000060.1, read on the forward strand.
GTATCGAACAGCACACCCAGGCCTTCCTCGAAGCCCTCGAACAAGGCGGCGGCAAGCCACTGGAGCAGCTCAGCCCGAAAGACGCCCGCGCGGTGCTGACCGGTGCCCAGGCCTCGGTCAAGGTCGATCTCTCGGGTATCGAGGTGAAGGAACGCACCATCCAGGCCAACGGCGAGTCGATCAAACTGCAAGTGGTTCGCCCGGCCAACGTGAAGGGTGATCTGCCGGTGTTCATGTTCTTCCACGGTGGCGGCTGGGTGCTCGGCGATTTCCCGACCCACAAGCGGCTGATCCGCGACCTGGTGGTTGGCTCTGGCGCAGTGGCGGTCTACGTCGACTACACCCCATCGCCGGAAGCGCACTACCCGACCGCGATCAACCAGGCCTACGCCGCCACCCGCTGGGTGGCCGAGCATGGCAAGGAAATTGGCGTGGACGGCAAGCGCCTGGCCGTGGCCGGCAACAGCGTCGGCGGCAACATGGCGGCAGTAGTGGCCCTGAAAGCCAAAGAGGCCGGCACCCCGGCCCTGCGTTTCCAGCTGCTGCTGTGGCCGGTGACCGATGCCAGCTTCGAAACTGCGTCGTACAAGCAGTTTGCCGAGGGGCATTTCCTGACCACCGGGATGATGAAATGGTTCTGGGACAACTACACCACCGACGCCAAGGCACGGGAACAGATCTACGCCTCGCCGCTGCGGGCCAGCAGTGAACAGTTGAAAGGCTTGCCGCCAGCGCTGGTGCAAACGGCAGAGTTCGACGTGCTGCGCGATGAAGGTGAGGCGTATGCCCGCAAGCTGAATGCTGCCGGGGTGACCGTTACCTCGGTGCGGTACAACGGCATGATCCATGACTACGGGCTGCTCAACCCGCTGCATCAGGTGCCTGCCGTGCAAGCGGCCATGCGCCAGGCCGCCGGCGAGCTGAAAGTGCACCTGCAGTAACCTAATCCACCCATGCGGCAGGGCCTGGTGCCCTGCCGGTTCAGGAGACCCGTCATGCTGACCATCCGTAACGCCAAAGACCGCGGCCTGGCCTTTCATGGCTGGCTGAAATCGTTCCACACCTTCTCCTTCGGCCACTACCGCAACCCGGACGAGCAAGGGTTCTCGGACCTGCTGGTGATCAACGACGACCGCGTCATCCCCGGCAAGGGCTTTGGTCAACACCCGCACCGCGACATGGAGATTTTCTCCTACGTGCTGGAAGGCGCGCTGGAGCACAAGGACACGCTGGGCACCGGCTCGGTGATCCGCCCGGGCGATGTGCAGATGATGAGCGCTGGCCACGGCGTGGCCCACAGCGAGTTCAACCACAGCGAGGTGCAGCCGGTGCACTTCCTGCAGATCTGGATCGTACCGAACGTGCAAGGCGCAACGCCGCGTTACCAGCAACAGCATTTCAGTGCCGAGGAAAAGCGCGGCAAGCTGCGCCTGATCATCTCGCCGGATGGCGCCGAGGGGTCGTTGCAGGTACGGCAGAATGCGCGGGTGTATGCCGGTCTGTTCGACGGTGACGAGCGTGCCACCCTGACCTTGCCGGAAAACCGCCATGCCTATGTGCATGTGGCCCGGGGCAGCATCGAGCTCAATGGGCAAGTGCTGAATGAAGGGGATGGGGTGCGGGTGAGGCAGGAACAGGTGCTGGAGCTGGGCAATGGGGTGGATGCCGAGGTGCTGGTGTTCGACCTGCGGCCGCATGAATTGCCTGGCATGCCTTGAGTTTCTGCTTCGACAGTAATGGCCCTATCGCCGGCAAGCCAGCTCCCACCTCGACCACATCGACCGAAGCCATGCGCAGTCCCTGTAGGAGCCTGGCTTGCCAGCGAAGAGGTACTGACAGACAACACAAGACAGTTGCTCCCACAGGTGCTGCACAGTATTTGAAACCTGTGCAGTACCTGTGGGAGCTGGCTTGCCGGCGATAGGGCCAGCAGCCATTATTCAGGGCTCGAACCCTTCGACGATGATCACCTCAGCCTTCGCCACCCCCTGGCGATGGCTGCACGCCTCCTGGTACAGCTCGGACCGGTAACACGCCAGCGCCTGCTCGTACGAATCGAACTCGATCACCACGCTACGCTGAGGGGTAGGCCGCCCTTCCATTGCCTCGCTACGCCCGCCACGGGCCAGGAAACGGCCGCCGAATGCCTTGAAGGCAGCCGGGGCGCGCTGGGTGTACTGCTGGTATTGCTCGGGGTCGGTCACGTCCACATGGGCAATCCAATAGGCCTTCATGCGTTGCTCTCCTGTTACGGCGATATTTGTGTATGATGGTATACCATAATAATCACCCCACCACAGTGAGCGTGCAACATGGCTTTCAACACCATCGAAGAACTTCTCGAGGACTACCGGCAAGGCAAGATGGTCCTGCTGGTGGATGACGAGGACCGGGAAAACGAAGGCGACCTGCTGATCGCCGCCGAGCGTTGCGACGCCCAGGCCATCAACTTCATGGCCCGTGAAGCGCGCGGGCTGATCTGTCTGACCCTGACCGACGATCACTGCCAACGCCTGGGCCTGGAGCAGATGGTGCCGGCCAACGGCAGCGTGTTCAGCACCGCCTTCACCGTGTCGATCGAGGCGGCCACGGGCGTTACCACCGGTATTTCCGCTGCCGACCGGGCGCGTACCGTGGCGGCGGCCATGGCCCCCGACGCCCGCCCCGAAGACCTGGTGCAACCCGGCCACATCTTCCCCCTGCGCGCCCGCGAAGGCGGCGTGCTGACACGCGCCGGCCACACCGAAGCCGGCTGCGACCTGGCGCGCCTGGCCGGGTTCACCCCGGCGTCGGTTATCGTCGAAGTACTCAACGATGACGGCACCATGGCCCGCCGCCCGGACCTGGAGGTGTTCGCTGCCCGGCACGGCATCAAGATAGGCACCATCGCCGACCTCATCCACTACCGCCTGAGTACCGAGCAGACCATCAAGCGCATCGGCGAACGCGAACTGCCGACCGTGCACGGCACCTTCCGCCTGGTCACCTACGAAGACCGCATCGAAGGTGGCGTACACATGGCCATGGTCATGGGCGATATCCGCCGCGAGCAGCCGACCCTGGTGCGAGTGCACGTGATCGACCCGCTGCGCGACCTGGTCGGCGCCGAATACGCCGGCCCTGCCAACTGGACGCTGTGGGCGGCGCTGCAGAAAGTGGCCGAGGAAGGCGCCGGCGTGGTGGTGGTCCTGGCCAACCATGAGTCCTCGCAGGCGCTGCTGGAACGCGTGCCGCAGCTGACCCAGCCGGTGCGGCCTTACCAGCGTGGGCAATCGAAGGTGTACTCGGAGGTGGGTACAGGCGCGCAGATCCTGCAGGACCTGGGCGTGGGCAAGCTGCGCCACCTGGGCCCACCGCTGAAATATGCGGGGCTGGCGGGGTATGAGCTGGAGGTCGTGCAAAGCATCCCCTTCGAGCCCGGGATTACAGGTTGATATACGGACCCTGTGGGAGCGGGCGAGCCCGCGAGGCAGACACCGCGGTGCATGGCACGGGCTTCGCCCGTGTTCGCGGGCTCGCCCGCTCCCACACAGACCGCGCAAGCTTTTAGACCCCTGTTTGAATCGATCGCCCCGATAAGCAATGTGCCCAGACCTGAGGACGGAGTGATGGCCGGTAGCCTCATACCTCTTGCCAAAAGTTTGGAATACCATAATATGATATCCCGTAGACCTTGGATCTGCAGGCCGGCACCTACAATCAAAAACGGCCACAAGACACTTTGTTTTAGCTGCTCCCCGAACACTGTTGGCGGGCGCACCACAAGCCCCGCCTCGAATAACAAAAGCAACGAGGGCGTAACCATGCTGTTGAGCAAACGTGTAACCGCAGTGCTGTCCGCCAGCCTGCTGACCCTGGCATGTCAGGCTGCCCAGGCCGCCGACAGCCTGAACTTCGTCAGCTGGGGCGGTACCACCCAGGACGCCCAGAAAGAAGCGTGGGCCGCACCCTTCACCAAAGCCACCGATATCAAGGTCGTCCAGGACGGCCCTACCGACTACGGCAAGCTCAAGACCATGGTCGAGAGCGGCAACGTGCAGTGGGACGTGGTCGACGTCGAGGCCGACTTTGCCCTGCGTGCCGCCAGCGAAGGCCTGCTCGAACCCCTCGATTTCACCCAGATCAAGCGCGACAAGATCGACCCGCGCTTCGTCTCCGACCATGGCGTCGGCTCGTTCTTCTTCTCCTTCGTGCTCGGCTACAACGAAGGCAAGCTCGGTGCCAACAAACCGGTGGACTGGACCGCACTGTTCGATACCAAGACCTACCCCGGCAAGCGCGCCCTGTACAAATGGCCCAGCCCAGGCGTACTGGAATTGGCCCTGCTGGCCGACGGCGTAGCCCCCGACAAGCTGTACCCGCTGGACCTGGACCGCGCCTTCAAAAAGCTCGACACCATCAAGAAAGACATCGTCTGGTGGGGCGGCGGCGCCCAGTCGCAGCAACTGCTGGCTTCGGGTGAAGCCTCGCTCGGCCAGTTCTGGAACGGCCGCGTCTATGCCCTGCAGCAAGACGGTGCACCGGTGGGCGTGAGCTGGAAGCAGAACCTGGTCATGGCCGACTTCCTGGTCATCCCCAAAGGTGCCAAGAACAAGGACGCGGCCATGAAGTTCCTGGCCAACGCCAGCAGCGCCGAAGGCCAGGCCGAGTTCGCCAACAAGACTGCCTACGCGCCGGTGAACGTCGACAGCGTGGCCAAGCTGGACAAAGACCTCGCGCAGAACCTGCCGACCGCCTACGCCCAGGACCAGGTCACCCTCGACTTCGCCTACTGGGCCAAGAACGGCCAGGCCATCGCAGCCCGCTGGAATGAGTGGTTGGTCAAATGAAAGTCGCCATCAACGCCCTGCATAACGCGCAAGGTGCCCCCACGGGCACCGGCGCCCCGGGAACGGCCCCCCACCGCGTCAGCCTGAGCCAGCGCTGGAAAGGCAGCCGCAATTTGCTGCCGGCGCTGCTGTTCCTTGGCCTGTTCTTCTTTGCCCCGCTGGCCGGCCTGTTGCTGCGCGGGGTGCTGGAGCCGACGCCGGGCCTGGGCAACTACGAGCAGCTGTTCGCCAACTCGGCTTATGCGCGGGTGCTGTTCAACACCTTCTCGGTGGCCGGCGTGGTCACCCTGATCAGCGTGCTGCTGGGCTTCCCCCTGGCCTGGGCAATTACCCTGGTGCCCAAGGGCTGGGGCCGCTGGTTGCTGAACATCGTGCTGCTGTCGATGTGGACCAGCCTGCTGGCGCGCACCTACTCGTGGCTGGTGCTGCTGCAGAGCTCGGGGGTGATCAACAAGGCGTTGATGGCCATGGGCATCATCGATGCCCCGCTGGAAATGGTGCACAACCTGACCGGCGTGGTGATCGGCATGAGCTACATCATGATCCCGTTCATCGTGCTGCCGCTGCAGGCGACCATGCACGCCATCGACCCGATGGTGCTGCAGGCCGGCTCGATCTGCGGCGCCAGCCCGTGGACCAATTTCTGGAAGGTGTTCCTGCCGCTGTGCCGCTCGGGGCTGTTCTCCGGGGCACTGATGGTATTCGTGATGTCGCTCGGTTACTACGTCACCCCGGCCCTGCTGGGCGGTGCGCAGAACATGATGCTGCCCGAATTCATCATTCAGCAGGTGCAGTCGTTCCTCAACTGGGGCCTGGCCAGCGCCGCCGCCGCACTGCTGGTGGTGATCACCCTGGTGCTCTTCTACCTGTACCTGAAGCTGCAGCCGGAATCCCCGGTTGGCAATGCGAGGTAAACCGCCATGCTCCTGTCTCCCAATGCCATGGGCCGCCCGCTGCGTACGGGCCTGTACCTGACCACCGGGGTCATCGCGGCCTTCCTGCTGCTGCCGGTGGTGTTCATCGTGTTGCTGTCGTTCGGCTCGTCGCAGTGGCTGGTGTTCCCGCCACCGGGCTGGACCTTCAAGTGGTACGGCCAGTTCTTCTCCAACCCGGAGTGGATGGACGCCGCGCTGGCCAGCCTGAAGGTGGCCGTGCTGACCACCATCGCCGCCGTGCTGCTCGGCCTGCCCACCGCGTTTGCCCTGGTGCGTGGCCGCTTCCCCGGCCGCGAGCTGCTGTACGGGCTGTTCACCATGCCGATGATCGTGCCGCTGGTGATCATTGCCGTGGCGGTGTACGCGCTGTTCCTCAAGCTCGGCTACACCGGCACGCTGTTCGCCTTCGTGGTCAGCCACGTGATCGTCGCCCTGCCCTTCACCATCATCTCGATCATCAACTCGCTGAAGCTGTTCGACCAGTCGATCGAGGATGCCGCGGTGATCTGCGGCGCCTCGCGCCTGCAGGCGATCTTCAAGGTGACCTTCCCGGCGATTCGCCCGGGGATGATCGCCGGCGGCCTGTTCGCCTTCCTGGTGTCGTGGGATGAAGTGGTGCTGAGCGTGATGATGGCCAGCCCCGACCTGCAGACCCTGCCGGTGAAGATGTGGACCACCCTGCGCCAGGACCTCAGCCCGGTCATCGCCGTGGCCTCGACCCTGCTGATCGGCCTGTCGCTGCTTGTCATGTTCATTGCCGCCGCCTTGCGCCGGCGCACCGAAGCCAACGCCTGAGCGCGCGGAGAAAACAACAATGAGTGCAGTGATCAAAGACAACGCGCACGGCAAGACCCTGGTCAGCCTGCGCGGCCTGAACAAGCACTACGGCGACTTCACCGCCGTGGACAACCTCGACCTGGAAATCCAGGACGGCGAGTTCCTGACCTTCCTCGGCTCCAGCGGCTCGGGCAAGTCCACCACCCTGTCGATGCTGGCCGGCTTCGAAACACCGAGCAGCGGCGAGATCCTGGTCGAGGGCCAGTCACTGGTCAACGTGCCACCGCACAAGCGTGACATCGGCATGGTGTTCCAGCGCTATTCTCTGTTCCCGCACCTGAACGTGCGCGACAACATCGGCTTTCCGCTGGCCATTCGCAAGCTCGGCGCCAGCGAAACCAGCAAGCGCGTCGACGCCATGCTCAAGCTGGTGCAGCTGGAAAAGTTCGCCCACCGCAAGCCGTCGCAGATGTCCGGTGGCCAGCAGCAGCGCGTGGCGATCGCCCGGGCGCTGGTGTATGAACCGCGCATCCTGCTGATGGACGAACCGCTCGGCGCGCTGGACAAGAAACTGCGCGAAGACCTGCAGGATGAACTGCGCCAGTTGCACCGGCGCCTGGGCATCACCATCGTCTACGTTACCCACGACCAGGAAGAAGCCATGCGCCTGTCCCAGCGCATCGCCATCTTCAGCCATGGCAAGATCGTCGGCCTGGGCACCGGTTACGACCTGTACCAGAACCCGCCGAATGCCTTCGTCGCCTCGTTCCTGGGCAACTCCAACTTCCTGCGGATCAAGGCCAGCAGCAATGGCGCGGGCAGCTTCGAGGGACAGCCGGTAGCCATCCGCCTGACCCCGGGCCTGGCCGCCTCGCAGGACGCACTGATCATGGTGCGCCCGGAAAAGGCCCTGGCCCTGACCGCCGAACAGGCCGCGCGCGAGCCGCTGCCGGCGGGCTGGAACGAGGTCAGCGCCAAGGTTGGCGAAGTGCTGTTCCTGGGCGAGAGCCAGACCTGCCATGTGGTGACTGCGGGCGGTACCGAGCTGACGGTCAAGGCTTTGTCGGCGGCGGGCATGCCGATGCAGCCGGGGGATACTGTGAAGGTGCGCTGGGCGGTGGCGGATGCGTGCATCTATACCGAGTGGGCAGAAAGTGACCTGAGCAAGTCTGCCGGGGCGCATTGATACCGCTGGGGCCGCTTTGCGGCCCTTTCGCCGGCGAGCCAGCTCCCATAGTTACAGCGCAGGTTTCAGGATTGGCAAGGGCCCTGTGGGAGCTGGCTTGCCGGCGATGGGCTGCACAGCAGCCCCATTGACGCGAACTTACAAGCATCAGGCAAAGCCCACTGCCCCATGGACTGTCACATTATCATCACGCCACTGTCGTAATCTGCCGGCCATCTCTATGCCATAGGCCTTCCGGCATGCCCCGTCTGCTTGTCTTGCTGCTCACTCTGCTGCCGCTGGCGACCCTGGCCGAGCCCGCTCACCTGCGCGTGCAAGGTTCCAACACCATCGGCGCGGCCTTGCTGCCAGCGCTGGTGCAAGGGCAACTGCGCGCACAGCAAGCTACCGCCATCGAACAATACCCGGGCACGCTGGCCAATGAGACTGTCATCACCGCTCGCGATACGCGTGGCCAGCCTTTGCGCATCGACATCGCCGCACACGGTTCCAGCACCGGCTTCGTCGCCCTGGGCCATGGCGAGGCCGACCTGGCCGCCGCGTCGCGGCCGATCAACGACAACGAAGCAAGCCAACTGCAGGCTTTGGGCGACCTGCGCGCCGCTGCCGCCGAACAGGTCATCGGCCTGGATGGCGTCGCCGTCATCGTTCACCCCGACAACCCGCTGCCACAGCTCACCACAGGGCAACTGGCACAGATTTTTGCCGGGCAGATCCAGCGCTGGGAGCAATTGGGTGTTGCCGGTGGGGCCATCCACCTGTACGCCCGTGACGACCGCTCCGGTACCTTTGAGACCTTCAAGGCACTGGTGCTGGAGCCTCAGCACGGCGAGCTTTCGCCCAAGGCCCAACGCTTCGAGTCCAGCGACGAGCTGGCCGCGCGAGTGAGCACCGACCGCCAGGCCATCGGTTTCAGCAGCCTGGCGGCGGTGCATGGGGCCAAGGTGCTGGCGGTGGCCGAAGGTGACGCGCCGGCCATGCTGCCGGAGCGTGCACTGGTGGCCAGCGAGGATTACCCGCTATCGCGGCGCCTGTACTTCTACCTGCCGGCCAACCCCAAGCCCCAGGCCAAGGCCCTGGCCGATTTCGCTCAGAGCCCGGCGGGCCAGGCGATCGTCGCCCAGCAGGGTTTCGTTGCGCAGCAGATCGAGGCCCAACCTGTAGCCCCCCAGGCCGACATGCCGCCGCGCTATCGCACCCTGGCCCAGCAGGCGCAGCGATTGAGCGTTAACTTCCGCTTCCAGGAAGGCAGCGCCAGCCTCGACAACAAGGCCCTGCGCGATGTGCAGCGGGTGGCCGACTACCTGCGCCAAGCGGGCAAGTTGCGGCGCAAGGCGGTGCTGGTGGGCTTTGGCGACCCCAAGGAGACACCCGGTCGCGCCGCCCTGCTCTCCCGCCTGCGGGCCCAGGCGGTGCGCCGTGAGCTGGCGCGCGATGGCGTGGAGGTGCTGGAGGTGACGGGGATGGGGGATGAACTGCCAGTGGCAGGGAACGAACTGGAGCAAGGGCGACTGCGTAATCGCCGGGTGGAGGTGTGGGTTTATTGAACGATAGGCCTGCTCTGGCCTGACCGGGTAGGAGTGCCCTGGCAAAGAAATGTAACAGCTCCCCATTCGGCATCACCGGCAAACGGGTCTAGGCTCAAGCCCATGTGATACCGGGCCCCTCTGACGGCTGCCAGGCCGCCATGTCGGATCACTGTTGCCATGCAACGTCGACATTGAAGGAGGGGCTCATGACAGCTCTACAGACATTCCTCACCACCCCGTTCCTCGGTACCAGCGCCTGGTTGTGGCTGGTGTTCATGGCCATCGTCATCGGTTTGCTGGTACTCGACCTGGGCGTGCTGCACCGCCACGACCGGGAAATCGAAATGCGCGAGAGCCTGCTGCTGTATTCGGGCTATTTCAGCGTCGGCGTGCTGTTCGGCGCCGGGGTCTGGTACCAGTTGGGCGCGCAGTCGGCGCTGGAGTTCTACACCGGCTTCCTGGTCGAGCAGTCGCTGTCGATGGACAACGTGTTCGTCATGGCGATGATCTTCAGCTATTTCGCCATCCCCCGCCGCTACCAGCACCGCGTGCTGTTCTGGGGCATCCTCGGGGTGGTGTTCCTGCGGGCGATCATGATCGGCGTGGGCGCGGCGCTGGTGCAGAACTTCGCCTGGGTACTGTATATCTTCGGTGCCTTCCTGCTGTTTACCGGGGTGAAGATGGCGCTGTCGAAGGAGGACAGCCGCCCCGACCTGGCCAACAACCCGATTCTGAAGTTCGTGCGCCGGCACATGCGGGTCACCGAGCAGATCCACGGCTCGCACTTCTTCGTGCAGCAGACCCCGCCCGGGCAGCACAAGGCGCTACGCCATGCCACCCCGCTGTTCATGGCGCTGGTGCTGATCGAACTTGCCGACCTGGTATTCGCCGTCGACAGCGTCCCGGCAATCTTCGCCATCACCCAGGACCCGTTCATCGTCTATACCTCGAACATTTTCGCCATCCTCGGCTTGCGCTCGCTGTATTTTGCGCTGGCGGCGCTGATGCACCGGTTCGTTTACCTCAAGTACGCGCTGGCGCTGGTGCTGATCTTCATTGGCTGCAAGATCTTCTACCACGGCATGGTGGGCAAGGTGCCAGCGTTGCTTTCGTTGGGGGTGACGTTCGGGTTGTTGCTGGGTGGGGTGGTGGTTTCGCTGGTCAAGACGCGAGGGGAGAAGCCGGAAATCAAGGGTGCTCAATCCAGACAGCCTTCAAATGTCGATCGCACAGTCAGCGAGAAGGAGGAAGACCCGCAGATGCGGGTCTGACCATCCAGAGTGAGCCTTCAAGGGCCTCTTCGCGGGCTTGCCCGCTCCCACAGGTATTGCGCACAGCTTGGAGGCGGCACAGTTCCTGTGGGAGCGGGCAAGCCCGCGAAGAGGCCGGAACAAGCGGGCAAAAATCATCGCCCGCTACGCATCATCTCCGCCGGCACATACTTGCCAATCTCATACTTGCCAATCGCCGCCCGGTGCACTTCATCCGGTCCGTCGGCCAGGCGCAAGGTGCGCTGCATGGCGTACATGTAAGCCAGCGGGAAATCGCCACTTACCCCTGCCCCGCCATGAATCTGGATCGCCCGGTCGATCACCTTCAGTGCCACGTTCGGCGCCACTACCTTGATTTGCGCAATCTCGCTGCGGGCGACCTTGTTGCCGACCGTGTCCATCATGTACGCCGCTTTCAACGTCAGCAGCCGGGCCATGTCGATCTCCATGCGCGAGTCGGCGATCTTGTCGACGTTGCCGCCCAGACGCGCCAGTGGCCGGCCGAAGGCGGTACGCTCCACCGAGCGCTTGCACATCAGTTCCAGCGCGCGCTCGGCCATGCCGATCGAGCGCATGCAGTGGTGAATGCGGCCGGGGCCAAGGCGCCCCTGGGCAATCTCGAAGCCACGGCCCTCACCCAGGATCACGTTCTCATACGGCACCCGCACGTTCTCGAAGAGCACCTCGGCGTGGCCATGGGGAGCATCGTCATAGCCGAACACCGGCAGCGGGCGGACGATCTTCACCCCAGGCGCATCGGTGGGCACCAGCACCATCGAGTGCTGCTGGTGGCGCGGCCCTTCAGGGTCGGACAGGCCCATGAAGATCATTACCTTGCAGCGCGGGTCGCAAGCGCCGGAGGTCCACCACTTGCGGCCGTTGATTACCCATTGGTCACCGTCACGCACTGCGGTGGCGGCCATGTTGGTGGCATCCGAGGAGGCCACGTCCGGTTCGGTCATGGCGAACGCCGATCGGATCTCGCCACGCAGCAGCGGCTCCAGCCACTGGCGCTTCTGCGCTTCGCTGCCATAGCGCACCAGCACTTCCATGTTGCCGGTGTCTGGCGCCGAACAGTTGAACGGCTCCGGACCGAGCAACGAACGGCCCATGATTTCTGCCAGCGGGGCGTATTCCAGGTTGCTCAGGCCGGCACCGTATTCCGATTCGGGCAGAAACAGGTTCCACAGCCCTTCAGCGCGGGCCTTGGCCTTGAGTTCTTCCATGATTGCGGTGGGCTGCCAGCGGTCACCCTCGGCGACCTGGCGCTCGAATACTGCCTCGGCGGGGTAGACATAGGCGTCCATGAACGCGCTGACGCGCTCACGCAGTGCCTGGACCTTGGGCGAATAGGCGAAATCCATCTGGGCTACCTTCACGGTTCGGAGTACATGGGCCAGAGCCTAGAGCAGCATGGCCCCATCCACCTAGTCTATTTTCAGCGTGTATAAACATTCATAACCGATATATGATCGACCCATAATTCCAACAAAGAGCGGCGCCCATGAACCTCAGCAAGGTCGACCTCAACCTGTTCATCGTGTTCGATGCGATCTACACCGAAGCCAACCTGACCCGCGCCGGGCAGATCGTCGGCATCACCCAGCCGGCAGTGTCCAACGCCCTTTCGCGGCTGCGCGAAACCTTCAACGACCCGCTGTTCGTGCGTACCGCGCAAGGCATGGTGCCCACGCCCATGGCGCAGAACATCATCGGCCCGGTGCGCAACGCCCTGGCACTGCTGCGCACCTCGGTGCAGGAAAGCCGCATCTTCAACCCGCAACAGGCCAACAAGACCTTCCGCATCAGCATGACCGACCTGACCGAAGCGGTGATCCTGCCGCCGCTGTTCCAGCGCTTGCGCCGCCTGGCGCCGGCGGTGCTGATCGAAAGCTTTTTGTGCAAGCGCCGCGAGACCACCAAGGAACTCGCCGCCGGCCGCCTGGACTTCGCCATCGACGCACCGCTGAACACCGACCCGCAGGTACGCCACGTCAAACTGATGCAAGACCGCTATGTCTGCGCCCTGCGCCAGGGCCACCCGCTGGCCGACAGCAAGCTGACCCTCGACAACTACCTGGGCATGACCCACATCCATATCTCCAGCCGCCGCAACGGCCTGGGCTATGTCGACCTGGCCCTGGGCAAGATGGGCGTGCAGCGCAAGGTTGCCTTGCGCTCGCAGCACTACCTGATGGCCTCGCAGGTGTTGCAGCAGACCGACATGGCGATGACCGTCCCCGAGCGCTTCGCCCGCCGTCATCAGTTACGTTACCAGCCACTGCCGGTGGAGGTGCCTGCGCTGGAAACGCACCTGTACTGGCATGAAAGCACCGATCAGGACCCGGCCAACCGCTGGATGCGCGAGCAGATAACCGAGTTGTGCGAACGTGTGGTGGCCGAGGAAGAGAGGGCCTTGGCACCAGCCTGAAGAGGCTGACGAGGGGCCTTTGCTGAGCCCCTCGCGATGCGGAGAAAAATTTTCCAGGAAAAGCTCAATAGAGAGAAATTTTTCTTGCAGATCCTGAGAATAGAGCCGCTGGAAGCGAAAAATATCTCTCGAACAGCGGGTACGCTTGCTCCAACGATCGCCGATTTCACGGCGACAGAAACGGACTCGCCCCAATGCCCAGCGCCCCGCTCTACTTCGATTACGCCGCCACCACTCCGGTCGACGACCGGGTCATCGAAACCATGCTCGCCTGCCTTGGCAGCCAGGCCAACTTCGGCAACCCGGCGTCCAGTGGCCATGCCTTCGGCCAGGCCGCCCGCCACGCCGTGGAGCAGGCCCGCCAGCAAGTGGCCGAACGTGTCGGCGCACAGGCCGATGCACTGGTCTGGACCTCAGGTGCGACCGAGTCCAACAACCTGGCGCTCAAGGGCATTGCCCAAGGCCTCGGCCAACCCGGGCACCTGATCACCAGCCAACTGGAACACAAGGCCGTGCTCGACACGGTGGCCGAACTGGAGCGCCAGGGCTGGGCCGTTACCCGCCTGGCACCGGATGCCGTCGGCCTGATTCAGCCTGCGGCGGTGCAGGCAGCGTTGCGCGCCGACACCCGCCTGGTATCGCTGATGGCGGTGAACAATGAACTGGGCACGATCACCGACTTTGCCGCGATTGGCGAACAGGTACGTGCCCACGGTGCCCTGCTGCACGTGGATGCGGCGCAGGCGGTGGGCAAACTGGCCATCGACCTGAGCGCCATGGCCGTGGACCTGATGTCGTTCTCGGCGCACAAGGTGTATGGGCCCAAGGGCATCGGTGCGCTCTACGTGGGGCCACGCGCCCGCACGCAGATGCGTGCGCAGATGCACGGTGGCGGCCATGAGCAAGGCCTGCGCTCCGGCACCCTGGCGACCCACCAGATTGCCGGCATGGGCAGCGCCTTTGCCCTGGCCGGCCAGCCCGGCGACAGCGAACACCTGCGCCTCGAGCAACTGGCCAGGCGCCTGCGCGAAGGCCTGCTGGCCCTGCCCGGCGTCACCCTCAACGGCTGCGCCAACCAGCGCATTCCCCATACGCTGAACCTGTGTATCGACAGCAAGGGCTTCAACAGCGCGGCGCTGGCCAGCGAGTTGGCGTTGTCGACCACCTCGGCCTGCAACTCGGCGAGCAATGCGGCCTCGCATGTGCTGCTCGCGCTGGGGCTGGATGAACGCCAGGCACGCAACAGCGTGCGGCTGAGCATCGGGCGCTTCAGCAACGACGCTGAAGTGGACAAGGCGCTCGAAGTGTTTGGCCGGGTGCTGACAGCGGCATCAGCGGCACTTTGGTGAACCGGCCCTAGAACAGCCGGCTGTCCGGGGTGAAGTCCTCGACCTCGAGCCTGGCGCTGTTTGCCTGCGGATGGCGCGGGTTGAACAGGTAATTGGTGGTGCTGGGCATGATCGCGCTCGGCACCGGCAGCAGCAGTGCCGAACACTCATCCAGAAAGCGGTTGCCCAGGCCCCGGGTCAGTTCGGTCTGGCTCGACCAGCCAGGCTGCAAGGCGGGCAACTGCGCTTGCGAAACGGTGTCGGGCAACTCGATACGCAGCAGCCGCATGGTGGTGGGGAAATCCTCAGGGTCGATCTCCAGGTGCACCAGCACCTCCAGCATTGCCCCGGCCGGGCTGGTGGCGGCATACACCACTGGCCGGCCCGCCTGGTGCCAGCGGCCGCTGACACGCAAGCCGCCCGTTCCGCTCAAGTCTGCATAGGCGCTGATACGCCACAGAATCACAGGCCGAAGCCCTCGGCGATCTGCAGCAACATCTCTTCGACCTGGGTGGTGCCCTGCTGGGTGGTGAGCATCTGCATCGGCGTCAGCCCCGAGAAGCGCTCCTTGGGCTTGGACAGCCAGCGCTTGGCCTTGCCCGCTTCACCGAACACGGCTTCGGCCATGGCGGTGATATGGGCCGAGCGGAACAGCCGGTCGCTTTCTTCCACGGTCAGTGGCTGGTCACGTTCGATGCGGGTTTTCAGCGTGCGCAGGGGAATGATCTGGTCACGCTCCACAGGGGTGAACACGCCGAGTTCGGTCAGTTTCACCAGCCAGGTGGCAGCGAAGCCATGGGTGATGCGGGTGTGGATTTCGAAGTCACTGGCGAGTTCGGGGATTTCCAGCAGTGCATGCAGGCGCGCCCGGTACTCGTGGTAACCGTTGTCGCGAAGCACTTCGGCAAGCATGGCGCTCTCCTTTCCGGCGTTTGCCGACAAGTATGCGGCATATGCCGGACATATGCCAGTTCATGAGGCCTGTGAAAGCCTTGAAGGCGATGCCATCCTGTGGGAGCGGCCTTGCGCCGCGAAAGGGCCGCAGGGCGGCCCCGGGCAATCTCACAGGAAGGTGAACACCTGCGAAGCCGGCAACCGCGATTTGTTCAAGCCAGCGTTGAAGTCCGTCTCGCTGCGATAGCCCAGGCTGAGAATGACCACACTGGTGAACCCACGCTCGCGCAAGCCCAGCTCGGCATCGAGAATCTTGCTGTCGAAGCCCTCGATCGGCGTGGCATCCAGCCCATGTGCCGCAGCCCCCAGCAAGGCAGTACCCAGCGCCAGGTAGGTCTGCTTTTCCATCCAGTGCTGCACGTCCTTCTGGTCAAAGCGGTGCAGGTCGACGTAATGCCGGCGGCTCTGGTTCTGCCCGGCACGCGCCTGATCATCGCGGAAGCGGCCATCGGCAGCTTCCTGGTCGAGCACGGCGTTCAGGTGCGCTTCGGTCATTTCGGTGCGGGTGCAGAACACGATCACATGCGAGGCATCGAGGATCTTCGGCGAATTGTAGGCATAACGCTCTGTGGTGCTTTTGGCCAGGCGGGCCTTGCCTTCAGCGCTGTCGGCAACGATGAAATGCCACGGCTGCGAGTTGACCGAGGACGGGCTGTGACGCAGTTGTTCGAGCAAGGCATCGACAGTGGCCTGGGGAATACGGCGCGAGGCATCGTAGGCTTTGGTGGTGTAGCGGCGCTTAGCCAGCGAGACGGTATCCATGCAACAACTCCGGGAATGAACAGGGGATTTGCCGGGCATCTTATCTTTCCTGCAGAAAAGAAAAACCGGCACAATGCAGCAACACTTTCATCCCTGGAGTGAAAATGCTGCGCATCGCCGACCTCGAACTGTTCGTCCGCAGCAGCGTGCTGGGCAGCTTCACCGCTGCCGCCCACGAGGCCGAACTGCTGCCGGGGCAGGTGGCCGCCGCGATCAAGCGCCTGGAGCGCGACCTGGACGTGCGCCTGTTCGCCCGCACCACCCGCAGCCTGCGCCTGACCGCCGAAGGCGAGTTGTACCTGCCGACGGCCCTGAATGTGCTGGAGAGCCTGCGCCAGGGGCGTGAAGACCTGCATGGCAACGCCAACACCCTGCGCGGTACCCTGCAGGTGTCGGCACCGTCCGACCTGGGCCGCAACATGCTGCTGCCGTGGCTGAGCGCCTTCCGCCGCGAGCACCCGGCCCTGCACCTGCGCTTCTTCCTGTCCGACCAGATCGCCGACCTCAACCGTGACCCGGTAGATGTGGCGATCCGCTATGGCCTCAACCAGGACGCCAATTACATTGCCCTGCCGCTGGCCGACTGGAACCGCCGGGTGCTGGTGGCCGCGCCCGACTACCTGGCCCGTCACGGCCGCCCGCTCACGCCCGACGCCCTGCAGCAGCACGCCTGCCTGCTGTACATGCAGCACAACCGGGTCTACGACAAGTGGCGGGTGGGCAACCGCACCGTGCAGGTGCGCGGGCCACTGGTCAGCGACGATGCCGACGTGATCCGCCGCCTGGCCTTGCAGGGCGAAGGCATCGTCTACAAGTCGTGGCTGGACGTAAGCGCCAACATCGCGGCCGGCGAGCTGGAAATCATCCTCCCCGAGCACCTCGGTGAACCCGCACCGGTCACCCTGGTGTGCCCGCACCGCAAGCAGCTCACGCCAGCGGTGGCGCAACTGCACCTGTGGCTGCGCGAACGCTTCGAGGCCTTGCGTAACCGGGCGCTGACCAACGGCTGCACAATCGTTCCAGACTGAGCCTGGCCGTTGCGCTAAGGTAGCGATTTCTGCCACGGCACGCCCCCATGAGCAACTGGATCGACCTCAAGCAAGACGCCGACACCGGCATCGAGTCGGTCCGTGCGCATTTCGTCGGGCATGCCTACGACCCGCACTGGCATGACAGCTTCCTGGTTGGCGTTACCGAGCAGGGCGTGCAGCAATTCGATTGCCGGCGAGTACGCCATCGCAGCACGCCGGGGCACGTATTCTTGCTGGAGCCCGGTGAAATCCATGACGGCCATGCGCCCACCGAGGACGGCTTCACCTATTCGACCCTGTACCTGGAACCCACCTGGGTGGACAGCCAACTGCGGGCACTGTTCGAACACGCGCCAGGCGACAGCCTGCCCAGCTTCGCCGATACCTTGTGCCACGATGAGCGCCTGGCGCGTGCCACTGCCCTCGCCTTCCAGGCCGTGCATACCCAGGACTTGCGCATTGTCCGGCAGACGGCCATGGACGACCTGCTGGCCTGCCTGACCCGCCACCTGCACTGGCGCCGACGCCTGAACCCGGACCCGCGCCTGCCGCTGACCGCGCAGCGCGCGCGGGATTACCTGCACGCCAACCTGGAGCGCGACATCGGCCTGGAAGACCTGGCCCAGGCCTGTGGCATCGACCGCTTCCGCCTCACCCGCGCGTTCAAGGCCGCATTCGGCCTGGCGCCACATGCCTATCTGATCCAGCTGCGCCTGGCCCGGGCGCGGCGCCTGCTCGCCCGAGGCCAGACACCCACAGAAGTGGCCATGGCCCTGGGCTTTGCCGACCAGAGCCACCTGGGGCGCTGGTTCCGCCGTGCCTACCAGCTGACCCCGGCCGACTACCGCAGGCGCTGCTCAAACCTTCCAGACTGAAAGGCGGCAGGCAGCGAGCATGGTGCTTCGTTTATCCGGAGCCCTTGATCATGTCGCAGTCGTTGTTGCCCTTCATCCTGTTTGCCCTGGTGTCCAGCATCAGCCCGGGGCCGACCAACCTGTTGATTCTCGCCCATGGCGCCCGCGTTGGCCTGCGCGCGAGCCTGGCGCCGATCGTGGCGGCCTGCGGTGCAGCAGCCGCGATCGTGCTGATGGTGGGCCTGGGGCTGGGTGAACTGCTGCTGCGCCACCCGCTGGCCCAGCAGTTGATGAGCTGGGCCGGGGTTTTGTGGTTGAGCTGGCTGGCGTGGAAGATGCTGCGCAGTGCTGCCGCCCCGCTGCAGGCGGCCACGGTGCAAGGCTTCAGTGCACTCAGTGCGGCCTCGTTGCAGGTGGTGAACCCCAAGGTGTGGTTGATGGCCGTGGCGGTGGTCGGGGTGTTTGCCGCGCCGTCGTTGCCGGTATGGCAACTGGCGCTGGTGTTCTTGCTGATTGCCCTGCCCTGCATGGCGGCGTGGGCGCTGCTGGGGGTGGGCAGCGCGCGATGGTTGCAGGCACCGCGGCGGTTGCGGGTGTTCAACCAGGTGTTGGCGGGGGTGTTGTTGATTTCTGCGTGGGCTGCCGTACTGGCTTGAGCCCGTTATTGCCAGTACCGGCCTCTTCGCGGGCACGCCCGCTCCCACAGGTACTGCATCGCGCCTGAAGTTGATGCAGTACCTGTGGGAGCGGGCGTGCCCGCGAAAAAAACAGCGCGGTCATTCAGGAATGCCCTGCCCCCCCGCCCAGCGCCTCGCGGAACCGCCGGGTGCTGGCCACAGCCAGCAGCAACCCGGCCACCGCCACGCTACCGCCCACCAGGCCGATATCCGCCACGTCCAGCTGGCTGCTGACGATACTGCCCAGCAACGCACCACCGCCAATACCGATGTTGTAGATACCCGAGAACAGCGCCATGGCCACATCGGTGGCATCGGACGCCAGTTTCAGGGTCTTGGACTGCAGCGACAGGCTGAAGCTGAGGATCGCCACACCCCAGAACATGCTCAACGCGGCAAACACGTAAAAGTTGCCCGACAGCGGCAACAGCAGCAACAGGCACGCCGCCAGCAGGCCGATCGACCCTACCAGGAAGCCATGCGGGAAGCGGTCGCTGTAACGGCTGAACAGCAATGAGCCGAACACCCCGGCACCGCCGAACAGCAGCAGCAACAGCGTGGTGCGCTCACCGCCTATCTGCGCCACGTGCAGGGCGAACGGTTCGATGTAGCTGTAGGCAGTGAACTGCGCGGTAATCACCAGCGTCACCAGCACATAGGTGATCACCAGCGCCGGGCGCTTGAACAGGATCGGCAGGCTGCGCAGCGAGCCCGAGTTCTGGCTGGGCAGCAGCGGCAGCGACTTCATCAGGCACAGCATGGTCGCCAGCGCCACCCCGGCAATGCTCAGGAAGGTGATGCGCCAGCCCAGCGCTTCGCCCACCACGCGGCCCAGCGGGATGCCCAGGACCATGGCCAGGGTGGTGCCAGTGGCCAAAAGGCCCAACGCCTTGGCCTGCTGCCCTGGCGGCGCCACGCGCACCGCCAGGGAGGCGGTGATGGCCCAGAACACCGCATGCGCCAGGGCAATACCGATGCGGCTGACCAGCAACATGGCAAAGCTCTGTGACAGCCACGACAGCAGGTGGCTGACGATGAACACCAGGAACACGAACAGCAACAGGCGCCGCCGCTCGATGTTGCGAGTCAGCAGCATCATCGGCAGCGAGGCCAGCGCCACCACCCAGGCGTAGATGGTCAGCATCAGGCCGACCTGCGCGGTGCTCATGTCGAAGCTGCGGCCAATGTCGCTGAGCAGCGCCACCGGGACGAACTCGGTGGTGTTGAAGATGAAGGCCGCCAGGGCCAGGGCAATGACGCTCAGCCAGCTGCCGCTACCCGCCGTGGGTGGCATGTTGGTGGGGGTGGGTCCGTTCATGGGTGCAAACCGCTTCTCCGCAGGCAAGGCAACAGGACGCACGCCAGCCACCCGCTTGCCGGGGTGTGGACGCACGCTTTGTTATTGGAAGGAATGCCCGGCATGGTACGCGTCAAGCCGGGGGCTCACAACCGCGAGGCGGGCGGAAGGAGTAACATGCGCGCTTTGTGCGAACGCGTATGCAACAAGGAGCCCGATCCGCTCATGGACCAGCAGCACTCCCAGCAGCAACAGTGGCAGCAGGCGGTCACCGCCTATGCCCAGGCCGTCAACGACTATGTCGCGCAGGGCCGCGCGCAAGGCTGGGATGACCTCGAAGAGCCCCTGCCGCAAGCCACCGAGCATTTGCTCGATGCCTGGCTGCAAGCCCTGCAAGCAGCCAACAGGCCTGGCGTCGAAGCCTTCGAGCAGCAAGCCTTCCGCGAAGCCTGGCCGCCCGCCCACCACCCTTTGCTGCCGCTGATCAAGGAGCACGGGCAAGGCATCGGCAACGTCCTGCTGCTGGAGGATGGCAGCCTGCTGGCACGTATCGGCATGCCGCATGACAAAGGCCAGGTGGTGCGCATCGACGCTGTCGGGGTGACCCCGGTGATCGGCGTCGATCACTTCGGCCGCTGCCCGGCCCGCCGCTATTTCGCCCTGGCCAATGCCGAGGGCATACGCGTGACCGATGGCTGGGGCGGCCCGCAGGTGCTGCGCCTGGCCTGGCCCACGGGGCTGGAGGGGTTGCCGCCGGGTTACCCGTTCGAGCCATTCGACCTGCCGCCGACGCCGACCGCGCTGATCCCCTTCCCGGATGGCCAACGGGTGCTGCTGGTGAGTGCCGAGGGTATCTTCCTGCTGGCCCGACACGGCGCGACCCGCCTGCTGCCGCATCAGGCGCGGGTGCTCGACGAACTGGACGAAGGCACCGACCCGGACGACATCAGCCTCGGGCTGAGCATGGAGCACGGTGCGGTGTCGGCGGATGGCCGGTTGATCGTGGTCGGTGAGCAAGGCAGCCGTCACCTGGTGCTGGACGACCAGCTCAGGCCCGTGGCGGCAATCGGCCCGGCCAGCGAGTATCCGCACTTTGCGCTGTTCAATCGCGCGGGTGACCAGTTGATAGTCAATGCCTGCCATTTCTACAGCGGTGCCACGCTGGCTGTCAGGGTGGCCGACTTGCCGGGGCTGGATACCGACTACTACAGCCAGGACCCGCGTACCCCGCTGGTACAGGATGGTGCACGGGTGTATGCCGGCGTGGCGCGCGACGGCGAGTACATCGTGGGGGATGCCTATGGTTACCTGCGGGCGTTTGGCGAAGATGGCATGGAGCATTGGCAGCATTACCTGGGGTCGACCATCAGTGCGCTGGATATCAGTGCGGACGGGCGTACCCTGGTAGCGGCGAGCCATGCCGGGTTCGTTTCGGTGATTGCCCTGGACAACGGGCGCCCGGCCTGGCAGATCGGTACCGGGGCGCATGGCGAGGTACGGCGGTGGTTGTTCTGGAAAGGCTGGGACAGGGCATTGGCCTGGTAACAGATCCAGCATTTTTATTGCCTGTACTGGCCTCTTCGCGGGCTCGCCCGCTCCCACAGGTACTGCACAGACTTCGTAAGCTGTGATTTACCTATGGGAGCGGGCGAGCTCGCGAAGAGGCCGGGGCAGGCAACCAATCAGCCTTGCAAAGTAGCCATATCGATCACGAACCGGTACTTCACGTCCCCGGCAATCATCCGCTCATACGCCTGGTTGATGTTGCGGATATCCAGCAACTCGATATCACAACGAATGGCGTGCTCGGCACAAAAATCCAGCACTTCCTGGGTCTCGG
Source organism: Pseudomonas sp. UBA6753 (assembly GCF_002453565.1). Classification (NCBI taxonomy): domain Bacteria; kingdom Pseudomonadati; phylum Pseudomonadota; class Gammaproteobacteria; order Pseudomonadales; family Pseudomonadaceae; genus Pseudomonas; species Pseudomonas sp. UBA6753. The sequence goes on from NZ_DKHD01000060.1 coordinate 67,154, forward strand.
CAATACCACCGATCAACGACCCCGCCAGCACCCGGCGCTTCATCACCAGATTGGCCGCATGCACCGCCGGGTCGATCGGCTCGATCAGGCCGACCAGGATGTGCACGCCATCGAATTTCAGGGTTTCCAGATACGGGTTGAGGTCGTGCTGCACCGGGATGGTGTCGAGCAGGAAGTCGAAACGGCCCGCCGCGGCGTGCATCTGCTCGGCATCGGTGGACACGATCACATGGTCGGCACCCTGGCGACGGGCTTCCTCGGCCTTGGCCTGGGAACGGGTGAACAGGGTCACTTCGGCGCCCAGGGCCTTGGCCAGCTTGATAGCCATGTGGCCCAGGCCGCCCATGCCGAGGATGCCGATCTTGTGACCGGGGCCGACACCGTGGTGCTTGAGCGGCGAATAGGTGGTGATGCCAGCGCAGAGGATTGGCGCGGCACTGGGCAGGTCCATGCCGGCCGGGATGCGCACCACGAAGTGCTCGCTGACCACGATGCTGCTGGAGTAACCGCCCATGGTGTTGCTACCGTCGACCCGGTCCGGGGTGGCGTAGGTCATGGTCGGGCCTTCCAGGCAGTACTGCTCCAGGTTCTTGGCACAGGCTTCGCAGTGGCGGCACGAGTCGACCATGCAGCCAACGCCGACCAGGTCGCCGACCTTGTGCGCGGTCACTTTGTCGCCCACCGCGGTGACGCGGCCGATGATCTCGTGGCCCGGCATCAGCGGGTACACGGCAATGCCCCATTCGTTGCGCGCCTGGTGAATGTCGGAGTGGCACACGCCGCAGTACAGGATATCGATGGCGACGTCGTCAGGGCGCGGGCTGCGACGCTCGAAGGTCATGGGAGCCAGAGGGCTGGTGGGGGTCTGGGCGGCGTAACCGATGGCGGTGTACATGCAGGGCCTCGCTATGAAGTGAAACGATTCAGGCGGCGCATTCTGCGCGCCATGCGCCGCCTCGCCCACGGCTGATTCTCCGGCATCGATGCCTGATTCTCCGAAGATGCCATGCAGCACCTGGCGCCGAGCGTTCATTCTGCGATGATCAGACTGTCTGATCCTCTGCCCAGGTCCATCATGCAACTGACCCGCCACGTCGACGCCAATGCGCCGCTTTGCACACTGATCCGCAGCCTCGCCACGCGCCCGGGCTTCGTGCCCACGCACCTGCCCCAGGTGCAGGTGCTGAGCTGGGACCACTATGTGGCCAGCAGCCCGCAGATCTACGAACCCAGCCTGATGATCCTGGCCCAGGGCAGCAAGCTGGCACGCCTGGGGCCGCGTACCCTGGAGTACGGCGCCGGGCATTATTTGGTGCAAGCACTGTCGGTGCCGTTCATGTGCGAAACATTCGCCACCCCCGAAGCACCGTTGCTGGGCGTGGCAGTGGACATCGACCGCGGCGTGCTGGGTGAACTGGTGCAAAGCATGGCCCTGGCGCCGGATGCCGCGGTGCAGGCGCAAACCCCGCAGTCGATGACCTCGGCGGCACTCGATGCGCCGATGCGCGAATGCGTGGAACGGCTGCTGCGCTGCCTGCAGGACCCAGTGGACGCCAAGGTGCTGGGCCCGGCGCGGGTGCGCGAGGTGCTGTACACCGCCTTGCGCGGCCCACAGGCTGGCGTGTTGCGGGCGCTGGTGGAGCAACAGGGGCACTTCGCCCGCATCGGCGCCGCCCTTGCCCACCTGCGCGAACACTACACCGAGCCGCTGAGCGTGGAAGCGCTGGCCGCGCGCGCCAACATGAGCGTTTCGACCTTCCACGAGCACTTCAAGCGCTGCACCGACATGGCACCGATGCAGTACCTCAAGCGCCTGCGGCTGCTGAAGGCGCAGCAGATGCTGATCGGCGAAGGCCTGGGGGTGGCGCAGACCGCGCACCGGGTGGGGTACCAGAGCACCTCGCAGTTCAGCCGTGAATACAAGCGCCAGTTCGACCGCAGCCCGGGGGATGAATTGCCGTACCAGAGCCTACCAGTGTAATCGCCTTCCCTGGCCCCATCGCCGGCAAGCCGGCTCCCACAGGGACTGCAAAGCTCTTGAGGTCGATGCAGTCGAGATAGCTGCAACTGTCTTGCATGGCCTGCCCTGGCCTCATCGCCGGCAAGCCGGCTCCCACAGGGACTGCAAAGCTCTTGAGGTCAATGCAGTCGAGATAGCTGCAACTGTCCTGCATGGCCTGTCAGGGCCTCATCGCCGGCAAGCCGGCTCCCACAGGGACTGCATATGGCTTGAAACCGATGCGGTCGAGGTGGGAGCCGGCTTGCCGGCGATGGGCTGCAGAGCAGCCCCGGCAGCGCATCTGCACACTGCACGCACGCTGGGCGAGCAGATGTTCGCAGGCTGCGAGGCCATGGCCTGAATCAGCTTGAAAGCGGCCATTGCGCCAATGGCCAGTAAGCGCCCTTGCGCGACTCGTACAGTGTGAAATGGCGGGCGGCGAGGTAGAAATCCGGCGCGCTGCTGGCTTCTGGCGGCTGGCCGCGGTAATCCCTGGCCAGCGTCAGGTGCGGGCGATATTCGCGGTCGGCCGCTTCCACCCCCAATGGCAGCAGCGCCTGCTGCAAGCTGTACACCAGTTGCAACAGGGCCGGTGGGGTCTGTTGCGCCTCCAGCACCAGGGCGCTGGCCCGCTGCCACACCTGCAGGCGGTCCAGCAACAGCCGTGGTGCCGTGGCCGGTAGCGCCAGCTGGTCGACCGCCGCGCAAATCGCAGGCACATGGGCTGTATCCACATCGCCGAGAAACAGCAGTGTCACATGGAAGTTGGCGGCCGGCACTGGCTTGCCGCTGCGCAGGCTCAAGCTGCGTCGCCACTGGGCCAGGGCGCGGCGCTGGGCATCGCTCACCGGCAAGGCGAAGAACAGGCGCTTGAATGGTTTTTCGATTCGTCCGCTGACCGGTGTCATCGTGCCGCTCCTCGAGATGGCAAAGCACGTACTGATGCGTTGGGAAACCCGCAGGTCTGTCAGTTTCGCGGGCAGGCACCCAAACCATACGCTGAGGCCTCAATTCAATCACATAGATACGGTCATGAAACAGCACCAGCAAACACGGAATACCCAGCCTGCCATGCAAGCGCAACTGAAGTGGGGCCAGCGTGAATACACGTTCAAGGCTAATGAAGTAGATACGAATATCAGTTCTGGCAACTGCTCGTTCTTTGCCCCTCATTACAAGGATAATTCAGAGAACGTTCATAGCTTCATAATCATGAATATCCCGGAAAGCCGCCTGGTAACAGGCGAATCCCACAAGATCGGTCCAGGCGAGAAAGCCGAGATCAACGCCTATTTCGGCTCGAGTTCGATTGGCCGCTCAGGCTGGGCGACCGAAGGGGAAATCCGAATTGTCCAGATGGATCAGACTACCAAGGCGCTAGTGGCAACGTTCCACTTCACCATCGTAGACACCACGGGCCAGGTCGATATCGTGGATGGCTCGCTGTCCTTGTCGCTGGCCGACCCTGCAAGGACCAACGGCACCGGCCGGGTCACCGCCAACCTCGACCCCGCTATTTTCCCTTCGCTGGGCAACCTCGATGCGCGAACCATCAAAACCAAGGTACTTCAGGACGGGCGCATCCGACTCACCGCAGAACAGCAAGTGGACAACACGACCCAAGGCATCATGATGCTGTTCAGTGAGCAACATGCACGCCTGTTCTTCTTGATTAACGGTTTATACGAAGACCTGACCGGTGGCCACCTAAAGCATGAATGGAACGTGGAGAAAAAGACCCTGACTGCCGACTTTACTGACTATGTAGTCAGCTACCAAGGCAGGGACCATCGCATCACGGATGGCCGCATCGAGGTTACTCTGGCCTGATGCATCGCCATGCAGACCTTGGGACAGCGGTGACGCTTGTACCAAGGTCTGCCATCGTTGGGTAACATTCTCCTACAAAGCATCGGCTCGATTGTTTATGCTGGCGGGCTTAGCCATCACGCATGGCCATTACTTGACGTATCCGCCCATGAAAATCGCCTTAGTCCTCATCTTCGTCCTCTCGATCGCCTATGTTCACCTGCGCGGTCGCGTTCGCCACAAGCTGACCCGTCAGTTGGGCGACCACTCCAGCTTCCTGGCCCCGGTCAACAGCTTCCTGTACCTGTTTTCCAAGCACCCGGCCAAGCCATACCTGCCGGTAGAGGCCTTCCCCGAACTGCGGACGCTGCAGGACCACTGGCAGGAGATCCGCGAGGAAGCCCAACAGCTGCTGCATGTGGGCGAAATCAAGAAGTCCGACAATTACGATGATGTCGGTTTCAACTCATTCTTCAAGACCGGCTGGAAGCGCTTCTACCTGAAGTGGTACGGCGAAAGCCACCCGTCGGCGATGACCCTGTGCCCACGCACCACCGAGTTGCTCAAAGGCATCGGCACGGTCAAGGCCGCCATGTTCGCCACCCTGCCGCCGGGCGCCAAGCTGGTGCGCCACCGTGACCCGTATGCCGGTTCGTACCGCTACCACCTGGGCCTGGACACGCCGAACGACGACGGTTGCTACATCGACGTGGACGGTGAGAAGTATTCCTGGCGCGATGGCGAGGGCGTGGTCTTCGACGAGACCTACATCCACTACGCGGCCAATACCACCGAGCACAACCGCATCATCCTGTTCTGCGACGTTGAACGCCCGCTCAAGTACCGCTGGGCGACCGCGTTCAACCGCTGGTTCAGCCGCAACGTCATGGCCGCTGCCGCCGCACCCAACGATGCCGGCGACAAGACCGGTGGCATCAACCGGCTGTTCACCCGCATTTACAAGATCCGCGAACGTGGCAAGGCGATGAAGAAGCGCAACCGCACGCGTTACTACCTGGAGAAGTGGGCGTTCGTCGCGGCGTTGGTGCTGGTGTTCATCTACATCTGATCGGTGTGGTTGCGCGCAGCCAAAAGGCCTGCGCGCAACCAACCAAAGTACAAGCCTCACACTTTCCACTCTTCGACTAGCCTGAAAGCTCCACTCGCAACCTCCCCAAGGTGAAGACGATGAGCATGATGGACTGGGACGCCTACCGTAAGCAGTTGATGGCCGGCATCGGCGATCTCAAGCAGCTTTCCCCTGACACCGTGGCCGGCTACATGACCGCCAGCGGCGCGGGGGCCAAGACCAACCACCTGGACGCCAAGACCCGCGAGCTGATCTCCCTCGCCGTGGCCGTGACCACACGCTGCGATGGCTGCATCGCGGTGCATTCGCAGCAGGCCGTCAAGCACGGCGCCAGCCGCGAGGAAATCGCCGAGGCCCTCGGCGTGGCCGTGGCGATGAACGCCGGTGCCGCGCTGGTCTACTCGGCACGCGCCATGGATGCGGTGGGCAAGGCCAACGGCTGAGCGCAATTGGCGTCGCCGCCCTTGCGCGACGGCGCCGCGCCACCCAGACTGGGCGGCCCAGCCCTTGCAGGAACCCGCATGATCCACATCCGCCCCATGACACCGGAAGACTTCGAACGCTTCTGGCCCACCTTCCAGGCCGTCGTACAGGCCCGTGAAACCTACGCATTCGACCCGGCCCTCAGCTTCGATCAGGCCCGCCAGCTGTGGCTGGAACTGCCCGTGCGCACATTCGTGGCCGAGGAAGACGGCGAGCTGCTGGGTTCGTATTACCTCAAGGCCAATGCCGCCGGGCCTGGTGGGCACGTGGGCAATTGCGGCTACATGGTCTGTGAAGCGGCACGCGGCCGCGGCGTCGCGCGCTTGATGTGCGAGCACTCACAGAAACAGGCGCGCCAGGAGGGCTTTCTGGCCCTGCAGTTCAACTCGGTGGTGGCCACCAATGAGGTGGCAGTGGCGCTGTGGCACAAGCTGGGCTTCGAAACCGTTGGCCGCTTGCCCAAGGCCTACCGCCATGCCCGCCTGGGGCTGGTGGACTGCCTGGTGATGTACAAGTGGCTGGCGGACGAGCCGGTAGTGGAGAAGCCGCCACTGCTGATCGGGCGCAAGAACATCGAGGCGCGGGTGTCGCGGCGGCGCGGGCGCTGACTTCTTCAGGCCGCCCTGCTCGACGAAGGTCTATGGTAAAGTCGCGCCCTTTTTGAACATGCTGGGATATCGCTGCACATGACCCCCGTCCTCCGCTTCCTCAACCGCACCAGCCTGGTGACGCAGATCGTCATCGGCCTGATCGCCGGCATCGCCCTGGCCCTGCTCGCGCCCGCCATCGCCCGCGACATGGCCTTCCTCGGGAAGGTGTTCGTCAGCGCCCTCAAGGCGGTGGCACCCGTGCTGGTGTTCATCCTGGTCATGGCCTCGATCGCCAACCACCGCCACGGCCAGGAAACCCACATCCGCCCGATCCTCTGGCTGTACCTGCTGGGTACCTTCGGCGCCGCGGTAGTCGCGGTGGTCGCCAGCATGCTGTTCCCGTCGAACCTGGTGCTGAGCACCGGCGACGCTACGCTGAGCGCGCCGGGCGGCATCACCGAGGTGCTGCAGAACCTGCTGCTGAGTGCGGTCGACAACCCGATCAACGCCCTGCTCAACGCCAACTTCATCGGTGTGCTGACCTGGGCCATCGGCCTGGGCGTGGCCCTGCGCCATGCCGGCGAAACCACCCGCACCGTGGTCGAGGACCTGTCCAATGGCGTGACCCTGATCGTGCGCGTGGTCATCCGCTTCGCCCCGCTGGGCATCTTCGGCCTGGTCAGCGCCACGCTGGCCCAGTCGGGCCTGGACGCCCTGCTCGGCTACCTGCACCTGCTGGCGGTGCTGATCGGCTGCATGCTGTTCGTGGCGCTGGTAATGAACCCGCTGATCGTGTATTGGAAAATCCGCCGCAACCCCTACCCGCTGACCCTGCTGTGCCTGCGCGAAAGCGGTATCACCGCGTTCTTCACCCGTAGCTCGGCGGCCAACATCCCGGTCAACCTGGCCCTGTCGGAGCGCCTTGGCCTGCATGAAGACACCTACTCGGTGTCGATCCCGCTGGGTGCGACCATCAACATGGCCGGTGCCGCCATCACCATTACCGTGCTGACCCTGGCGGCTGTACATACCCTGGGTATTCCGGTAGACCTGCCGACCGCCGTGCTGCTCAGCGTGGTGGCGGCGGTCTGTGCCTGCGGCGCCTCGGGTGTGGCCGGTGGCTCGCTGCTGCTGATTCCGCTGGCGTGCAGCCTGTTTGGCATCCCTAGCGAAATTGCCATGCAGGTGGTGGCGGTGGGCTTCATCATCGGCGTGCTGCAGGATTCGGCCGAGACGGCGCTGAATTCTTCGACCGATGTGCTGTTTACCGCGGCGGCGTGCCAGGCTGAAGAGCGTAAAGCCTGAGTTTGCCGGGGCCGCTTTGCGGCCCTTTCGCAGGCAAGCCAGCTCCCACAGGGATAGTGCCGGCCTTACGGCTTGTGCTGTACCTGTGGGAGCTGGCTTGCCGGCGATGATCCCAGTGATTGCTTAAGCCTGGCGCTTTACCTAGGCTAGTGGCCTTTCCCCAGCAATGAGACAGGGCCATGTCAGAACACGAAACCGCCGGCGAAGGCCGCTTCAACAGCATCGAGATCCGTATTCTCGGCTCGCTGATCGAGAAGCAGGCCACCAGCCCGGAAAGCTATCCGCTGACCCTCAACGCCCTGGTCCTGGCCTGCAACCAGAAGACCAGTCGCGAGCCGGTGATGAACCTCACCCAAGGCCAGGTCGGCCAGGCCCTGCGCGCCCTCGAGGGGCAAGACATGACCCGACTGCAGATGGGCAGCCGCGCCGACCGCTGGGAACAACGGGTGGACAAGGCGCTGGAGCTGGTGCCGGCGCAACTGGTGCTGATGGGCCTGATGTTCCTGCGCGGGCCGCAAACCCTCAACGAACTGCTGACCCGCAGCAACCGCCTGCACGACTTCGACGACACCGAGCAGATCCAGCACCAACTGGAACGCCTGATTTCGCGCGGCCTGGCCTTGCACCTGCCACGCCAGGCCGGCCAGCGCGAAGACCGTTACACCCATGCCTTGGGCGACCCGGCGGAAATCGAGGCGATCCTGGCTGCACGGCAGCAGGAAGGCGGGGCACGCAGCAGCGGTGGCAATGTGTCGGAAGAGCGCATCGAAGCCCTCGAAGCGCGCATCGCGGCGCTGGAGACACGCCTGGCCGAACTGGAAGGCTGAGCCGTCACGGCTCGGGGTCGGGGAAGTTGCGGCAGCTCTTGCGCTCGGCCAGCTCCCGGTCACTGGGGCGCTGGTCGACGAACACGGTGCGGCCGTCGGCGTAGATTTCCAGGTAGCCCCAGTGCAGGTCCTGCTCTTGCTGCCCGGGTTTTGGGGGGACTAGCCACCAGGGTTCGCGGCTGATCAGGGTCATGGGTGTGATTCCTGAGGGGTCTGCAGTAATCATAGACATCCTCAGATTCAGCTTTGTCAGTTCTGACGCATTCGCGGGCATGCCCGCTCCTACATGGCTCCTCACAAATCTCAAGACCTGTGCAGTACCTGTGGGAGCGGGCATGCCCGCGAAAGGGCCGGTACGGGCTTACGCCGGTGCCGAAGTGCGGATCAGGTGGTCAAAGGCCGCCAGCGATGCCTTGGCCCCCTCACCCACCGCAATCACGATCTGCTTGTACGGCACAGTCGTCACGTCACCCGCCGCAAACACACCCGGGATGCTGGTCTGGCCCTTGGCATCGACGATGATCTCGCCACGCGGCGACAGCTCGACGGTGCCTTTCAGCCAGTCGGTGTTCGGCAGCAGGCCGATCTGCACGAAGATGCCTTCCAGCGCCACTTCATGCTGCTGGTCGGTAGTGCGGTCCTTGTAGCGCAGGCCGGTCACCTTTTCGCCATTGCCCAGCACTTCGGTGGTCAGCGCACTGGTGATCACCTTCACGTTCGGCAGGCTGTGCAACTTGCGCTGCAGTACCGCATCGGCACGCAGCTGGCTGTCGAACTCGATCAGCGTTACCTGGGCGACGATACCCGCCAGGTCGATGGCCGCTTCCACACCCGAGTTGCCACCACCGATCACCGCCACGCGCTTGCCCTTGAACAGTGGGCCGTCGCAGTGCGGGCAGTAGGCCACGCCACGGGCGCGGTATTCCTGCTCGCCCGGCACGTTCATTTCGCGCCAGCGGGCACCGGTTGCCAGGATCACGGTCTTGGCCTTGAGCGAGGCGCCGCCAGCCAGGCGTACTTCGTGCAGGCCGCCATCGGTGGCCGGGATCAGCGCTTCACCGCGCTGCAGGTTCATGATGTCCACGTCGTACTGCTTGACGTGCTCTTCCAGCGCCGTGGCCAGCTTCGGCCCTTCGGTTTCCTGTACCGAGATGAAGTTCTCGATGGCCAGGGTATCGAGCACCTGGCCGCCGAAACGCTCGGCCGCAATACCGGTGCGGATGCCTTTACGCGCGGCATAGATGGCTGCCGAAGCGCCGGCTGGGCCACCACCGACAACCAGCACGTCGAAGGCGTCCTTGGCGTTGATCTTCTCGGCCTGGCGGCCGGCTGCGTTGGTGTCGATCTTGCCGAGGATTTCTTCCAGGCCCATGCGGCCCTGGCCGAACACTTCGCCGTTCAGGTAGATGCTCGGCACCGCCATGATCTTGCGCGATTCCACTTCCGCCTGGAACAGCGCGCCGTCGATGGCCACGTGGCGCACGTTGGGGTTGAGCACCGCCATCAGGTTCAACGCCTGGACCACGTCCGGGCAGTTCTGGCACGACAGCGAGAAGTAGGTTTCGAAGGTGAATTCGCCTTCCAGCGCCTGGATCTGTTCGATCACTTCGGCACTGGCCTTGGACGGGTGCCCACCGACTTGCAGCAGTGCCAGCACCAGCGAGGTGAATTCGTGGCCCATGGGGATGCCGGCGAAGCGCAGGCTTATGTCGGCTCCCGGGCGGTTCAGCGAGAACGATGGACGACGGGCATCGCTGCCGTCCGCGCTGAAGGTAATAAGGTTCGACAGGCTGGCAATTTCCACCAGCAGGTCGTGCAATTCGCGGGATTTCGCGCCGTCGTCGAGGGAGGCAACGATCTCGATCGGCTGGGTGACCCGCTCCAGGTAGGTTTTCAGTTGCGATTTAAGCGTGGCGTCCAACATACGGGCGATTCCTTTTTTCAAAACTCGGATACAAAAACGCCCAGGCGAGGTCGCCCGGGCGCTTTTACGGGGCGGTAGGTACTTCAGCTTTGGCGGCTGGCTACCGCCCGCGACATGCGCATCGGCTTAGATCTTGCCGACCAGGTCCAGCGACGGAGCCAGGGTGGCTTCGCCTTCTTTCCACTTGGCCGGGCAAACTTCGCCTGGGTGAGCGGCAACGTACTGGGCAGCCTTCACCTTGCGCAGCAGTTCGGCAGCATCGCGGCCTACACCACCGTCGTTCAGTTCGACGATCTTGATCTGGCCTTCCGGGTTGATCACGAAGGTACCGCGATCGGCCAGGCCGGCTTCTTCGATCAGCACGTCGAAGTTGCGCGAGATGACGTGGGTCGGGTCACCGATCAGCGGGTACTGGATCTTGCCGATGGTGTCCGAAGTGTCGTGCCAGGCTTTGTGGGTAAAGTGGGTGTCGGTGGACACGCCGTAGATTTCCACGCCCAGCTTCTGGAACTCGGCGTAGTTGTCAGCAAGGTCACCCAGTTCAGTCGGGCAGACGAAGGTGAAGTCGGCCGGGTAGAAGAACACGACAGACCACTTGCCTTTCAGGTCGGCTTCGCTGACCTGGACGAACTCGCCCTTGTGGTAGGCGGTGGCGTTGAACGGTTTGACCTGGCTGTTGATGATTGGCATGAGAGACGCTCCTTCATGGGGTTGGAATCAGTTGATGGAGAGAATCCTAACCGCTGGTCCCGACAAAGGCTCATTGGCAAAGCTCATGCTTGTGATTGGTTTTGGCTATAACCGAGGATAATTAATAGAAGGGAATGGGCTGAGCAAAGGATTGCGGGGCATTCAAGGGCCCCATCGCCGGCAAGCCAGCTCCCACAGGTACTGCGCAGGTCTCTGCACTTGTGCAGTACCTGTGGGAGCTGGCTTGCCGGCGATGAGGCCAGTGGCATCAGCGAGTGACCGTGCGCATGGTCACGAACTCTTCGGCCGCGGTCGGGTGCACACCAATGGTTTCGTCGAACTGCTGCTTGGTCGCACCGGCCTTCAGGGCAACGCCCAGGCCCTGGATGATCTCGCCGGCGTCGGGGCCAACCATATGGCAGCCCAGCACCTTATCGGTCTCGGCATCGACCACCAGCTTCATCAGGGTCTTTTCCTGGATGTCGGTCAGGGTCAGTTTCATCGCACGGAAGCGGCTCTCGTATACCTGCACCTTGTGCCCGGCCTCCAGCGCCTGCTCCTCGGTCAAGCCCACGGTGCCGATGGGCGGCTGGCTGAATACTGCGGTGGGGATGTTCTGGTAGTCCACAGGGCGGTATTGCTCGGGCTTGAACAGGCGCCGGGCCACGGCCATGCCCTCGGCCAGAGCCACCGGAGTCAATTGCACGCGGCCAATCACGTCGCCAATCGCCAGGATCGACGGCGCGGTGGTCTGGTACTGCTGGTCAACCCGAATGTAACCGCGTGCATCCAGCTCGACGCCGGTGTTTTCCACGCCCAGGTTGTCCAGCATCGGGCGCCGGCCGGTGGCATAGAACACGCAATCGGTGACCAGCTCGCGGCCATCCTTGAGGGTGGCCTTCAGGCTGCCGTCCTCGAGCTTGTCGATGCGCTGGATGTCGGCGTTGAACTGCAGGTCGAGGCCGCGCTTTTCCAGTTCTTCCTTCAGGTGCGTGCGCACCGAACCGTCGAAGCCACGCAGGAACAGGTCGCCACGGTACAGCAGCGTGGTAGCCGCCCCCAGGCCCTGGAAGATGCCGGCGAACTCGACGGCGATGTAGCCACCGCCCACCACCAGCACCCGGCGTGGCAGGTCCTTGAGGTAGAAGGCTTCGTTGGAGGTGATGGCCAGTTCCTTGCCCGGAATGTCCGGCACCTGTGGCCAGCCACCGGTGGCGATGAGGATGTGCTCGGCGGTGTAGCGCTGGCCGTCCACTTCCACTTCGTTGGCACCGGTCAGGCGCGCATGCCCCTGCAGCAGGGTGACCCCGCTGTTGACCAGCAGGTTGCGGTAGATGCCGTTGAGGCGCTCGATTTCCCGGTTCTTGTTGGCAATCAGGGTGCCCCAGTCGAAATGCCCTTCTTCCAGGGTCCAGCCGAAGCCTGCGGCCTGCTCCAGTTCGTCGGCGACGTGTGCGCCGTACACCAGCAGTTTTTTCGGCACGCAACCCACGTTGACGCAGGTACCGCCCAGGTAGCGGCTCTCGGCCACTGCCACCTTTGCGCCGAAGCCGGCGGCAAACCGCGCCGCGCGCACACCGCCGGACCCGGCACCAATCACGAACAGATCAAAATCGTAGGCCATGTATTCACTCTCCTCGGCAGGCGCCCAGCATAACGCACTGGGGCCGCTTTGCGCCCCTTCGCGGGCCCGCCCGCTCCCACAGTACCGGCACAACCTTGAAGGCCTGCACAATACCTGTAGGAGCGGGCAAGCCCGCGAAGGGCTGCAAAGCAGCCCCAGTTATCAGCTTTGATACAAGTAGCGGCTTATCAGTAAGCCTTGCCAGTCTTGTAGTAGTTCTCGAAGCAGAAGTTGGTCGCGTCGATGTAGCCCTCGGCGCCACCGCAGTCGAAACGCTTGCCTTTGAACTTGTAGGCGATCACGCAGCCGTTCTGCGCCTGTTGCATCAGGGCGTCGGTGATCTGGATCTCGCCACCTTTGCCCGGCTCGGTGTTGGCGATGATGTCGAAGATGTCCGGGGTCAGGATGTAGCGACCGATGATCGCCAGGTTCGACGGGGCATCTTCCGGCTTTGGCTTCTCGACCATGTTGGTGACGCGGAAAATGTCGTCACGGATCATGTCGCCGGCGATCACGCCGTACTTGTTGGTTTCCTGCGGATCGACTTCCTGGATGGCGACGATCGAGCAACGGAACTGGTTGTACAGCTTGACCATCTGGGTCAGTACGCCGTCACCTTCCGGGTTCACGCACAGGTCGTCCGCCAGCACCACGGCGAACGGCTCGTCGCCGATCAGCGGGCGGCCAGTCAGGATGGCGTGGCCCAGGCCTTTCATTTCGGTCTGGCGGGTGTAGGAGAACGAGCACTCGTCGAGCAGGCGACGGATACCAACCAGGTATTTTTCCTTGTCGGTGCCCTTGATCTGGTTTTCCAGCTCGTAGCTGATGTCGAAGTGGTCTTCCAAAGCACGCTTGCCGCGCCCGGTGACGATGGAGATCTCGTTCAGACCGGCATCCAGTGCCTCTTCAACGCCATACTGGATCAGTGGCTTGTTGACCACCGGCAGCATTTCCTTGGGCATGGCTTTGGTAGCGGGCAGGAAGCGGGTGCCGTAACCGGCTGCCGGGAACAAGCATTTTTTGATCATATACGTCCTTACAAAAGGCTAGGCCTGTGGAATTCGGCGCAGTCTAATCAGGCGGCAGTCACCTTACAATGCCCTACCTGTGGCCGATCGATGGGAAGATAGAGATAACCCAGTGTAGATAGTTCCGAGGGATCGTAAATATTGCTGTCATCCATGACCATTGGATGACAGGAAATCGGGGTTGCCTGTACTGGCCCTATCGCCGGCAAGCCAGCTCCCACAGGGGCTGCACAGTTTTCAAAAGCTACGCAGAGACCTGTGGGAGCTGGCTTGCCGGCGATAGGGCCCTGGCAGGCAATCAGCTACCCGTGCCCTGCCCGATCAACACCCCATCGACCTTCTGCCCATACAGGTTCACCCCGTCATTGGCGTGGAACTTCACCCGCGTCTTCTCGATGGAGCCTTCCACCAGCCGCGGATCCTGCGGCCGTTCATGGCGGTTGACCCAGGCCGCCACGTCCCAGGCCTGCTGGTCACTCAGGCTGCCCGGCTTGCCCAGCGGCATGTTGTACTTGATGAACGACGCTGCGGTGTTGATGCGGTGCATGCCGGCCCCCCAATTGTAGGAGTCCTTGCCCCACAGCGGCGGCATCACATACTCGCCCGCTACCTTCTGCCCCTCGCCGTTGTCGCCGTGGCAGATCGCACACTGCTCGCGATAAACCTGCTGGCCGCGCTTGAAGTCGTACCCGCCCTTGGGTTGCGGCACCTCCGGGTAACCTCGCCCGGCAATCTCCACGCCAGTCGGCGCCTTGGTCGACAGCCAATACGAATACACCGACAGCGCCGTCATCTGCGGGCTATCTGCCGCAGGCGGCTTGCCGTTCATGCTGAACTGGAAGCAGCCCTGGATACGCTCGGCGTAGGTGTTGACCTTGTCGTTTTTCTTGCGGTACGCGGGGTACATCGGGTACGCCCCCCACATCGGCGCGGAATGCGCCAGCCGCCCCTGGTCAAGGTGGCAGTTGCTGCAGTTCATGCCATTGCCCACGGCCTCGGGCATCAACCTGCGGGTGTCGACGAACAAGGCATGCCCCTCGCGCACCATCTTGCCAAAGGCATTGTCAGGCAGCTCGCTTTCCGCTGGCGGCACGAACTGCGGCGCAGCCTGCACACCCGGCACTTTCAACTGCGACTGGTCTTCCATGGCGATCTGGGCGGCCTGGGCGCTGCCCATGGCCAGCAGCAGCAGGGCTGGAATCATCGGCTTCATGGCTTGACCTCCTGGCTGGCGGGGCGGGCGAAGAACTCGGCAACGGCCTTGATTTCGTCATCGGTCATGGCCTTGGCCACACCGACCATCAGCTGGTTGGGGTCATTGCTGCGGGTGCCGTCACGCCAGGCATTGAGCTGCGCCACCAGGTAACTGGCGGGCTGGCCGGCCAAGGGCGGGAAGTGTTCGCCAACCCCGCCACCACCCGGGCCATGGCATTGCACGCAACCAGGAATCTGCCGGCTCCAGTCACCGTACAGGGCCATGCGGGTGGTGGGGTCATCGGCAATCTGCTGGCGACGCAGGTCGCCTGCAGGGTCTGCCGGCAGGCTGGCCAGATAGGTGCTGACAGCCTTGATTTCATCCTCGCTCAGGGCCTTGGCAAGCGGCTCCATCACCGGCTGCTTGCGGCGGCCGCTTCGCCAATCATGCAATTGCTTGCTGAGGTAAGCGGCCGGTAGCCCGGCCAGGCGCGGGAAACCGGCTGCGGCAATGCCCTTGCCGTCCGGGCCATGGCAACCCAGGCAAGCCATGGCGGCGGGGTTTGCCCCGCCCTGGGTGAAGACTTTCTGGCCATCGGCGGCATGCGCCGCAGGCCAGGCCAGGATCAGCAGGCTGCCGATCACGACGCGACTCAACGGTGTCATCACGAATCTCCTTTTCTATTGTTATATGCTTAGGCCTAAAACATATAAGCAAAAGGAGCGTGATCAGTTGCCCTGGATCAACTCCCGGAGATGCATTGGGTGGCTGCGGTGCGCACGTCGCCCAGGCGCAGCGGGAAGTTGTTCAGCCGCTCGTGCAGCTTGATGCTGCTGCCGCTGCCACGCTTGTCGATATCGACCAGCGCCGCCGGGCCCGCGCCCGAGCTGATTTTCTGCGGAACGATCAGCCGCAGGCCATCACCACGCTGCTCTTCCACCAGCGGGTCGCGACTATCGGCCAGCTTCTGCTTGACGCAATCGGCATACGCGCGCGGGGACTTGCCGGAGATCACATCCAGCGTTTCACGCGACTGTTCCAGTTCCGTAACACTCACACAGCCACCCAGCGTCACCGCCAACGCCGCCACCATCCACTTCATTTGCAGCACCTCTGCCTTCAAGAATCCGCTTCGACCACAGCCAGGCTGTTTTGCTCCCTGCTTTGGCAGATTTATCTACGCCTGGCGGAACAGCGCGGCAGTGTAACCCGACATCGTGGTATCTTTCGCCTTTGCAGAACCAATCCTTGCGGAGCATCACATGAAATTCGTACACCAGCGCGAGCACCTGAACGAGGACGACATCGTCGTCATCGAGTGCTCCCAGCGCTGCAACATCCGCCTGATGAACGACGCCAACTTCCGCAGCTTCAAGAACGGCGGCCGTCACACCTACCACGGTGGCCATTTCGACAAGTTCCCGGCGAAGATCACCGTGCCCAGCACCGGTTTCTGGAACATCACCATCGATACCGTGACAACCCGCCCGATCTCGGTCACCCGCAAGCCAACCTTGACCCACAAGATCAAGATCGTCCGTCGTTCATCGTCGAAACTCAGATAAGGCCACCATGACCCAGACCACCAAGTACGTCATCAAGTACAAGCTCGACGGCCAGCGCCGCTGGGACTTCGCACTGATGCCCGACGCCTCCCTCGAACAAGCCTTGGAAGCCCTGCGCAAGATTCACGGCGATGACGCCGAGAAGATCAGCGACATCCAGGTCAGCAAAGCCTTGTAAGCCCCCGCCGCACCGCTCGCCCGCGCAAGGAGAACCGCATGAGCCACTGGCCCGACCGCCGCATCCTCGACCTGCTGGGCATCGAGTTACCCATTCTGCAGGCCCCCATGGCCGGTGCGACGGGCTCGGGCATGGCCATTGCCGTGGGCCTGGCGGGCGGTTTGGGCGCCCTGCCCTGCGCCATGCTCACGGGCGACCAAGTGCGCGCCGAAATCGCCGCCTTCCGCGCCAGCTGCCCGGGCAGGCCGTTGAACCTGAACTTCTTCTGCCACCAGCCGCCAGCGCCCGATGCCGAGCGCGATGCACGCTGGAAGCAGGCGCTCGAGCCCTATTACAGCGAAGTGGGCGCAGACTTCGCGGCGCCCACGCCGGTGTCCAACCGCGCGCCTTTCGACGAACAGAGCTGCCAGCTGGTCGAGCAACTGCGCCCGGAGGTGGTGAGTTTCCACTTCGGTCTGCCCCAGGCCGATCTGCTGCAACGGGTAAAGGCCAGCGGTGCCAAGGTGCTGTCCAGCGCCACCACCGTAGAGGAAGCCGTGTGGCTGGAGCAACACGGCTGTGATGCGATCATTGCCATGGGCTATGAAGCGGGCGGCCATCGCGGCATGTTCCTCAGCGACGATATCACCAGCCAGATCGGTACCTTCGCCCTGGTGCCACAGGTGGCCGATGCGGTCAGCGTGCCGGTGATTGCCGCCGGCGGCATTGCTGACCACCGCGGCCTGTTGGCGGCACTGGCCTTGGGTGCTTCGGCAGTGCAGATCGGAACGGCGTACCTGTTCTGCCCCGAGGCCAAGGTCTCGCCGGCACATCGCCAGGCCCTGGACAGCGCACCCGCCAGCGACACGGCGCTGACCAACCTGTTCACCGGCCGACCGGCGCGCGGCATCAACAACCGCATCATGCGTGAGCTGGGGCCGATGAGCGACCTGGCGCCACGCTTCCCGCTGGCCGGCGGAGCGCTGATGCCTTTGCGGGCGATTACGGATCCGCAGGGCAATAGCGATTTCAGCAACCTGTGGTCGGGGCAGGCGTTGCGGCTGGGCAGGCATATGCCGGCGGGCGAGCTGACCCGGGAGATTGCCGAAAAGGCGCTGGCCGTGGTCGGCCGCCAGGCGTCTGCATAAGCAGGCTCTGCCTCTTCGCGGGCTTGCCCGCTCCCACAGGTTCACCACTGGTTTTGAATGCTGCGCAGTACTGTAGGAGCGGGCAAGCCCGCGAAGGGGCCGGACCTGCCCATGCATCACCTGCCCTCTTCCCGGCCTGCGGCCTATCGCTATATAGTTCAGACTATAACGATAACCCCCAAGGAACTGTCTTCATGCGTATCCGCCCGTCCCACCTGGCTTCCACCGCCCTGGCCAGCCTGCTCGCCTTCAACACTGCCTGGGCCGATGAAGTCCAGGTCGCGGTCGCAGCGAACTTCACAGCCCCCATCCAGGCCATTGCCAAGGACTTCGAAAAAGACACCGGCCACAAGCTGGTCGCCGCCTATGGCGCCACCGGCCAGTTCTACACGCAAATCAAGAACGGGGCGCCGTTCGAGGTATTCCTGGCTGCCGACGACAGCACCCCGGCCAAGCTCGAGCAGGAAAAGGCCATTGTCCCGGGCTCGCGCTTCACCTACGCCATCGGCACCCTGGCCCTGTGGTCGGCCACGCCCGGCTATGTCGACGCCAACGGCGAAGTGCTGAAGAAGAACCAGTTCAAGCACCTGTCCATCGCCAACCCGAAAACCGCTCCCTACGGCCTGGCCGCCACCCAGGTGCTGGGCAAGCTGAAGCTGACCGAAGCCACCAAGCCCAAGCTGGTCGAAGGGCAGAACATCACCCAGGCGTTCCAGTTCGTCTCCACCGGCAACGCCGAGCTGGGCTTTGTCGCCCTGTCGCAAATCTACAAGGATGGCAAGGTCGAAAGCGGTTCGGCCTGGATCGTTCCCTCGACCCTGCACGAGCCCATCCGCCAGGACGCGGTAATCCTCGAAAAAGGCAAGGACAACCCCGCCGCCAAGGCCCTGGTCGACTACCTGAAAGGCCCGAAAGCCGCGGCAGTGATCAAATCCTACGGTTATGAAATCTGATGCCACTGGACGCCAGTGACCTGGGCGCCATCTGGCTGACCGTGAAACTGGCCAGCCTGACCACCCTGATCCTGCTGATCGTCGGCACGCCCATCGCCTGGTGGCTGGCGCGCACGCGCTCGTGGCTGCGCGGGCCGGTGGGCGCGGTAGTGGCCTTGCCGCTGGTGCTGCCACCCACAGTGATCGGCTTCTACCTGCTGATCGCCCTCGGCCCGCATGGCTGGTTGGGCCAGGCGACCCAGGCGCTGGGCCTGGGCAGCGTGGTGTTCAGTTTCACCGGCCTGGTGATCGGTTCGGTGATCTATTCCATGCCGTTTGTGGTCCAGCCGCTGCAGAACGCCTTCGGCGCCATTGGCCAGCGCCCTCTGGAAGTGGCTGCCACACTGCGCGCCAGCCCCTGGGACACCTTCGTCGACGTGGTGCTGCCGTTGGCCCGCCCGGGCTTCATCACCGCCAGCATCCTCGGTTTCGCCCACACCGTGGGCGAGTTCGGCGTGGTGTTGATGATTGGCGGCAATATCCCCGACAAGACACGCGTGGTCTCGGTGCAGATCTTCGACCATGTCGAGGCCATGGCCTATTCGCAAGCACACTGGCTGGCAGGTGCCATGCTGGTGTTCTCGTTCCTGGTGCTGCTCCTGCTGTACGCTGGGCGCCGCGGCAAGGCTGGCTGGAGCTGAAATGAGCGCATCGATTGTGGCGCGCCTGAAACTGGCGCGCGATGACTTCACCCTGGACGTCGACCTGCACCTGCCCGGCCGAGGAATCAGCGCGCTGTTCGGCCACTCCGGTTCTGGCAAGACCAGCTGCCTGCGTTGCCTGGCCGGGCTGGAACGGGCCGCCAGCGCCTACATCGAGGTCAACGGCGAAGTCTGGGAAGACAGCGTCCGTGGCTACTTCCAGGCACCACACCTGCGCCCGGTGGGTTACGTGTTCCAGGAGGCCAGCCTGTTCCCGCACCTGTCGGTACGCGGCAACCTGGAGTTCGGCTGGCGCCGGGTGGCCGCTGCCGAGCGCAAGGTCAGCCTCGACCAGGCCTGCCAGTTGCTGGGCATCGGCCACTTGCTGGCACGCCGGCCGGCAACCTTGTCCGGTGGCGAGGCACAGCGGGTGGGCATTGCCCGCGCCCTGCTCAGCAGCCCGCGCCTGCTGTTGATGGACGAGCCGCTGGCTGCCCTCGACGGGCCACGCAAGCGCGAAATCCTGCCCTACCTGGAACGCCTGCACGACGAACTGGACATCCCGCTGGTGTATGTCAGCCATGCCCAGGAGGAAGTGGCGCGGCTGGCCGACCACCTGGTGTTGCTGGAGCAAGGCCAGGCAGTGGCCAGCGGCCCGATCGGCGAAACCCTGGCCCGTCTCGACCTGTCGCTTGCCGAGGGCGAGGATGCCGGCGTGGTGTTCGAGGGCCTGGTGGTGGGGCACGATCCGCACTACGACCTGCTCGAACTGCGCCTGCCCGGCAACAATGGGCCATTGTTGCGTATCACCCACCCGGCCCAGGCGATGGGCAGCACCTTGCGGGTCAAGGTGCAGGCCCGTGACGTCAGCCTGGCCCTGGCAGCCGACAGTACTTCCAGCATCCTCAACCGCCTGCCGGTGCGCGTGCGCGAAAGCCGCCCGGCTGCCAACCCGGCGCATGTGCTGGTCAGCCTGGATGCCGGCGGCAACGCCTTGCTCGCGCGCATCACCCGCTTCTCGGCAGACCAGCTCGGCCTGCACCCGGGCCAGGTGCTATTTGCCCAGATCAAGTCGGTGGCGTTGCTGGGCTGAGCATCGGCCCCGTGGCTGGTGTCCATTGATCAGTGACCTGATCGAGGCCTGCCAGCCATGCTTGACTGCCCCCTGCCGCGCACCCTGCACTACGTCGACGACAGCCAGCCGGGCCTGACCCGGCGGCGCTGGCGGGGCCGCTTCATCTACCTGGATGCCGACGGCCAGCGGGTGCGCGACAGCGATACCCTCGCCCGCATCGCTGCACTGGTAATCCCCCCGGCCTATACCGAGGTGTGGATCTGCGCCGACCCGCAGGGCCACCTGCAGGCGACAGGTCGCGATGCCCGTGGCCGCAAGCAATACCGCTACCATGCGCAGTGGCGCGAAGTACGCGACCAGCACAAGTACGGGCGCATGCTGGCGTTTGCCCAGGCCCTGCCGAAACTGCGTGCACAACTGCACGCCCACCTTGCCCGGCCAGGCCTGGACCGGGAAAAGGTGATGGCGCTGGTGGTCAGCCTGCTGGACCACACCCTGATCCGCATCGGCAACCAGCGCTACCTGCGTGAAAACCAGTCCTATGGACTGACCACCCTGCGCAACCGCCATGTCGAGGTGAAGGGCAGCAGCATCCGCTTCCAGTTCCGCGGCAAGCGTGGCGTCGAGCACAACGTCAGCCTCAACGATCGGCGCCTGGCCAACCTGCTCAAGCGCTGCATGGAGCTGCCCGGGCAAGCGCTGTTCCAGTACCTGGACGACGACGGCCAGAGCCACGGTGTCGGCTCCAGCGAGGTCAACCAGTTTCTGCAGCAGCTGACCGGCGCCGACTTCACCGCCAAGGACTACCGCACCTGGGCCGGCAGCAGCCTGGCCCTGGACCTGCTCAGGCCCTTGGCCTGGGAACCCGAGAGCGAAGCCAAGCGCCAGGTCGCCGCCATCGTCCGCCAGGTAGCATCACGCCTGGGCAACACGCCGGCGGTGTGCAGGCGCTGCTACATCCACCCGGCTGTACTTGAACACTATGCCCTGGGGCGCCTGGCCAACTTGCCGAAGAACCGTGTACGCAAAGGCCTGGGCCGTGAAGAAGTAGCTTTGCTGTTATTTCTTCAGGCACTCGAGGAACAGGATGACCATTAACCCGGTCTATTCAGACCATGATGCGAAGAAATTTCCCATTGGCCGCCAAGCCCCCTATTCTTGCCACCGAGCACCTTGGCCGACAAACCGCTGGCGGTTTGCTTCGGCACCTGCGACTGAAGACACGCAACAGAATTTGTCTGTCGGGGAATTACTATCCGCCGAAAGCGTCTTTAATGAGAAGGAAGAGGGACAAGCTCCCGCCGCCGTGGCAACTAGCCCGACGGACTTTTACATCACCAAGGAGAACTACATGCTGATACTCACCCGCAAGGTTGGCGAAAGCATCGTCATCAACGATGACATCAAAGTCACCATTCTGGGCGTCAAAGGGATGCAGGTGAGGATCGGTATCGATGCACCGAAAGACGTCCAGGTCCATCGCGAAGAGATCTTCAAGCGTATCCAGGCCGGCAGCCCGGCCCCGGAAAAGCACGACGACTCGCACTGAGCGACCTGCCTCAAGCCGCACGGACGCGCTTGATCGCCCCGCGCCTCAGGTGCCCAGCAGTTCGTGCACCTTGGCGATCATACAGTCCATGTCGAACGGTTTGTCGAACACCGCGGCGAACAGTTCCGGGCATCCCTGGTTGGCCTGCGCGCCACTCATGAGGATGACCGGCAACTCGCTCAAGGCCGGGTCTTCACGCATCGAGCGCACCAGCTCTTCACCGTTGAGCAGTGGCATCATGTAGTCGGTGATAACGAGCTGAACGCGCTTTTCCTTCAGTGCCTCCAGCGCCTTGCAGCCGTTGCTCGCCTTTTCCACCAGAAAACCTTCGTCCTCCAGGGCAAAACCGAGGATGTCGGCAATCAGGTACTCGTCATCGACGATCAGGATGGTATTCATCGCCCGCCCCGTCACCCGCTCCCCTGCGGCACCGGCGTTCCCGAAAGCACACCGCAGGCGCCTTCGAACGCCTTGCGCAGGGTAATGCCTTGCGGCCCGATCAGCAGCTCGTGCAAGGCAGGGTTATGGTGACTGTCACGCACCTTGAGGATCGACAGCATGCGCCGCAGCTGCGAACCCAGCTCGACGAAGCGCATCAGCATCAGGTTGTCGACGATACTCGACAGGTCCGGGGCCGGGGCGCTGATTTCCGCGCCGAAGATGTCGCGCATTTCCCAGGTCAGCATCACGCTGACATCGCGCGCGCGCAGCTCGCCGGCCAGGGCGCGGAAAAACGCATTGAGCCGCGCCGGGTCGATGGCCAGGCGGCTGAACGCCCCCAGGCTGTCGATCAGCACGCGCTTGCTGCCTTGCGCTTCGACCCGCTCGAGCAGGCGCGCGCCGACCTGGTCCAGCAGGCCCTCGGTGGTCGGCTGCCAGCACAGCTGCAGGCTGCCGCCCTGCTCCATGGCTGCGAAATCGTAACCCAGCGACGCGGCCTTGATACGCAGGCGCTCCGGCGTTTCGTAGAAGCCGAAATGCAGCCCCGGCGCCTGCGGGCTGCTGGCACCGAGAAAAGCCAGGCCCAATGACGTCTTGCCAATACCCGAGGGCCCGATCAGCAGGCTGACCGAGCCGGTGGCCAAGCCGCCACCAAGCATTTCATCCAAGGTCGCCACCCCGCTGCTGACGCGCTCCAAGGTGGCGCTGCCCGCCTGGCTGGGGTGGCTGAACAGCGACTCCAGGCGCGGGTATACATGCATGCCGGCTCCATCGATGAGGCATTCATGGCGCCCCGACAACGCCGCACTGCCCCGTGTCTTGCGCAGCTGGATATGGCGCACGGCGCGGCTGCCGAACAGTTGCTCGCCCAGTTCGATCACGCCGTCGACCATGGTGTGCTCCGGGCTGCCTTCTTCCAGCCGGGCGCTGGTCAGCAGCAGCACGGTGCAACCGGCAAAGGCCGCATGGCCCTGTAGTTCGGAGACGAATTTCTTGGTGTCCAGCGCTGTTTCCGCACGCACCCGGGCATTGAGCACACCATCGACGATCAGCAGGCTGGCCTGCTGGCGGGCGATTTCCTGGCGCAGCAGCCGTACCACGGCGTCCAGGCCTTCCTGCTCCAGGGTGTCGAAAGCACTGACGAACTGGATCGGGTCGCCGACCAGCGCCGGGTCGAAGAACTCCAGGGTCGCCAGGTACTGGAACAGCCGCTCGTGCGACTCGCTCAGCAAGGTGGCCACCAGCACCCTGCCACCGCCGCGCACATGCCCGCAGGCCAGCTGGTTGGCGAGGATGGTCTTGCCCGCGCCCGGCGGGCCCTGAATGATGTAGGACGCGCCAGCCACCAGGCCACCCTGGAGCAACGCATCGAGCCCATCGATCCCCGTCACCAGCCGCCTGAGTGCCTGTGCCATGGTGTTCTACCTGTCGAGTTGGCTGTCCGTCTGCTGATAGATTGGCAAGTAAAGCTGCATGCAAGTTCCCCGGCCGGGCTCACTGTCGACGCAAATGGCACCACCGCTCTGCCTGGCAAAACCATACACCTGGCTAAGGCCCAGGCCAGTCCCCTTGCCAAAGGGCTTGGTAGTGAAAAACGGTTCGAAAATCCGCGGCAGTACCGCTGGCGCGATGCCCTCGCCGCTGTCTTCCACCTCGAAACGCACAAACCCGCCGTGCAGGCCTTCCACCTCGCCGGCCAGTTCGACCACATCGACGGTCAAGCCGATCCGGCCCTGCCCCGTGATGGCATCGCGGGCATTGAACAACAGATTGAGCAGCACCATCTGCAATTGCCCGGCATCCACTTCGATCAGGGGCAGGTCCGGTTGCAGCACAACCTCCAGGTCAATCGAAGCGGGCAGCGCATGCTCCAGTAGACCACGGGTGGCGGCAATAAGGTTCGCCGGGGCGACGCAAGACACATCAAGCTTCCGGTGGCGGGCAAAGCTGAGCAGTTGCTGGGTCAGTTCAGTGCCCCGCTGCCCGGCATCCAGAATATGCTGCAGCATGCGCTGGGCGCGTGCCGGGTCCTGTGTGGCCAGTGCCAGGCGCGCCGAGCTGATGATGATGGTCAGCATGTTGTTGAAGTCATGCGCCAGGCCACCGGTCAACTGGCCGAGGGCCTCCAGCTTCTGCGCCTGGAACAGCTGGGCGCGCACCGCGTCCAGTTGCAGCGCCGACTCGCGACGGTCGGTGATGTCCCGGGTCACCTTGGCCAGGCCGACGACCTGGCCCTGGTCATCGCGAATCACATCCAGCGCGGCCAGCGCCCAGAACTGCGTGCCATCCTTGCGTACGCGCCAGCCTTCATCCTGCGCCACGCCCTGCTCCAGCGCCTGGCGCAGCAAGCGCTCCGGGCGGCCTTCGGTGCAATCCTGCGGGGTGAAGAACAACGAAAAATGCTGGCCGATCACTTCATCGGCACGGTACCCCTTGATGCGTTGCGCGCCTGCGTTCCACGACACCACATGGCCGGATGGGTCGAGCATGTAGATAGCGTAATCCACCACCGACTGAACCAGCTGTTCATAGCGGTGGGCAGGCATGACAGGGTGGTCGAGGCAGTCAGCTGAAACCATGCGAGCTCCACCGGTACGGCAGGAGGGAAGATAGGGCGAGGTTCAACGCTCGGGCTCAACCAGTACCGGGCTGATGCGCCGCGGCATCGCCACTTTCAGCAGCCACAAACCGACCAGCAGGATAAGCCCGCCACCGGCCAGGGCCATCAGGCGCTGCGGTTGAGGATGTTCGGCATCGAACCCCAGCATCAGCAGGTAACCGCCCAGGCTGATCAGGCTGAGGTAGAGAAACGCCCCCAACACGACTACCAGCACGAACAACAGTCGCCAGAACAGCCGTGGGCGTACGATACGCTCGGAAGCACTGGACTGATTCATCACCGCATACTCTTTGGATCCAATAAAGGGGCAACAGTGGCGTAATGACAGCAAGGTGTCAATTGCCCAATCGATCGACCCTTCACTCTGTTGATCATAGGTGCTGTGGTTGACTCAACTATAACAATGGGTTATAAAGCGCGCTTGATTGCGAAGCCCTTCTGCTTAGAAGCGAGCTGGTCGTCACGACCCCTTCAAGCGTGCGAGTGTGGTGGAATTGGTATACACAGCAGACTTAAAATCTGTCGGCGTGAGCCTTGCGGGTTCGAGTCCCGCCACTCGCACCAAATTCTTTGCGAAGGCGCCCTTGCGGCGCCTTTTTGCTGCCCGCCAGCAATCCTTTGCGCAGCTGCTAGAGTGGAGCTTGTACCCGTCCACTGGAACGCCGCCATGCGCTACTCCCTGTTCGATGGCCAACGCGACATCATTATCCTGATTGCCCGTGTGCTGCTGATGATCCTGTTCGTCTTGTCTGGCTGGGGCAAGCTGACCGGGTTCGAAGGCACGGTCGGCTACATGACCTCACTGGGCGCCCCTGCCCCCATGCTGGCAGCGGCAGTTGCCGTGCTCATGGAGTTCGTTGTCGGCATACTGCTGATCCTCGGTTTCTATACCCGGCCGCTGGCCTTCCTGCTGGCGCTGTTCGTGCTGGGCACGGCGCTGCTGGGCCACCCGTTCTGGAGCATGGTCGACCCTGAGCGCAGCGCCAACATGACCCAGTTCCTGAAAAACCTCAGCATCATGGGCGGCCTGCTGATGCTGGCAGTGAGCGGCCCTGGGCGTTTTTCGGTAGACGGGCGCTGAGTCAGTCGTCTTCGCAGTCGTCGAACCAGGCTGGGTGATCGCGCTCCTCGTCATCGAGGTCATCCAGCGTATCCTCGTCTTCCCCAACCTCGTCCTCGGCGCCCTGGGCATCCGCTTCAGGCTCCAAATCGTCGTAGAGGAATTCGTGGTCAAGCAGGTGATCGTGCTCGGGTTCGTGCAAGTCGTCTTCGTCGTGCATGCTGGCTCCTGGGCTGGTGGCAGCCTGTATAGGCTGATCGGCTGCACAGGTCAATGCGTTACCGCTTAATGCTCGGTTAACCGGCCGGGTCCACTCTGCAGGCTCTCCCTTCAAACGTTGCTTGCCCGCCTCCCATGGCGGGCTTTTTTATCCCCTGGGTTTTCCCTTCGTCCAGCCTTGGCAAATCACAGTGAACTGCGCCCATGCTGGCCAGGCTCGCAAATGATGCAGGACCTGTCGTTTTTCAAGGAGAAAGCCCATGGCTGTGTATATCGACAACCTCATCATCACCACTCCCGTGCCGAAGTCCGCGACCAACCCGGTGGCGCTGGAGTTGACCGGCGCCCAGGCGCTGGCGACCCTGCCCGAAGTCATCGCCCGCCTGAGCGACGGCTCGATCCGCATGACCGCCCCCACCAAGGGCGCCTCCAGCAAAAGCACCCACCGCACCCGCTGCGAGTGGAAGGAGCCCGCGTACTGGGCACTGAACAGCGGCGCCCGGCACCGCAATCACCAGACCATGACACTGCAGAAAGTGAACTTTGCGCAAAAAGTGGTGATTGCCCAGATGCACGTCAAAGACGACGACAACCCACCCATCAAGGTGTTCTGGAACAAGGGCAAGATCACCGTGGGCTTCCGGACCGACTTCAACCAGACGGCCACGAGCAGCAGCACGGTGCTGGCCGACGTACCGCTCGGTGCCCGTTTCGATGTGAGCATCGACGTGACGAACAACGGCGCCTGCACGGTCAGTGCAAGCTGCAACGGCCGTATTGGCAGCACATCGCCCCTGCAACTGGGTGCGACCTGGGCGACGCGCACGCTCAAATTCCATGGCGGGGTATACAACCAGGTGGACTACACCGACGACACGCCTGCCGAGGATGGTTCGGTGTGCGTCATCAGCCAACTGGAACTGAGCCATGCATGACATGCTCATGACCTGACCTTCACGAAATACTGACATCCGGGTGGGCACACTGGCCCTGCTCCGTATGTTCTTGCAGCCCGCCGCATTATTGCCGCGGGCTTTTCTTTTTGTGCCGAGCCTTACGCACAACCCTGCAGGAGCGGCCTTGTGTCGCGATGGGCTGCAAAGCAGCCCTAACAACTTATGCGCCACCGCTGAAATCCCGGGGCCGCTCTGCGGCCCTTTCGCGACACCAGGCCGCTTTTACAAGTGCGCGCAGGGCAGGTACCTGCTGCGTACAAGCCTCCCACCCCAGACCATGACCTGAAGCAGTTTTGCCCCACCCGGCAAGGGCTATGCTAACCCCGGCGATAACCCAAGCTCATTCGGATAGACACGGAGGCTCCTATGAAAGCTGCTGTTGTTGCACCAGGCCGTCGCGTGGACGTGGTGGAGAAAACCCTGCGCCCCCTCGAGCACGGTGAAGCGCTGCTGAAGATGCAATGCTGCGGTGTGTGCCACACCGACCTGCATGTGAAAAATGGCGACTTCGGTGACAAGACCGGTGTGGTGCTAGGTCACGAAGGCATCGGCGTGGTCCAGGCAGTAGGGCCAGGCGTCACCTCGCTCAAACCGGGCGACCGCGCCAGCGTGGCCTGGTTCTACCAGGGCTGCGGGCATTGCGAGTATTGCAACAGCGGCAACGAAACCCTGTGCCGCGAAGTGAAGAACTCCGGCTACACCGTGGACGGCGGCATGGCCGAAGCCTGCATCGTCAAGGCCGACTACTCGGTAAAAGTGCCCGACGGGCTCGACTCCGCTGCCGCCAGCAGCATTACCTGCGCCGGCGTGACCACCTACAAGGCGGTGAAGATCTCCAACATCCGCCCTGGCCAATGGATCGCCATCTACGGCCTTGGCGGCCTGGGCAACCTTGCCTTGCAATACGCCAAGAACGTCTTCAACGCCAAAGTGATCGCCATCGACGTCAACGAAGAGCAACTGCGCTTCGCCAGCGAGATGGGCGCCGATCTGGTCATCAATTCACGCACCGAGGATGCCGCCAAGGTCATCCAGGCCAAGACCGGTGGCGCCCATGCCGCCGTGGTTACCGCCGTTGCCAAGGCTGCCTTCAACTCGGCCGTTGATGCCCTGCGTGCGGGTGGCCGCCTGGTTGCGGTCGGCCTGCCTTCGGAAGCGATGAACCTGAATATCCCTCGTTTGGTGCTGGACGGTATCGAGGTGATCGGCTCGCTGGTCGGTACCCGCCAGGACCTGCAGGAAGCTTTCCAGTTTGCGGCGGAAGGGAAAGTGGTGCCGAAGGTGACCCTGCGGCCGATCGAGGATATCAACCAGATCTTCGAAGAGATGCTGGAGGGCAAGATCAAAGGGCGGATGGTGATTCAGTTCGAGGGGTGATGGCCTGAAAGCAGATCCTCATTTCGAGCAAACACAAAGCCCGTAGATGATCATCTACGGGCTTTGTGCCGTTCCAATACTCAGAACCTGATAACCGACGGCCCCTTTTGTGCAAGCTGAACTACGGTGTCTGATTCAGCTCACAGTGCAGTCGCATACCGTTGAGCGCTGAGTCGTCCCCATCAAAAGGATCCTCGACACGGGTGGCAAAACCATTTGCTGACTGACCACTCGGGCAAGAAAAAGTCGGACTCCAATCCCCCCATTGAGCACTTGGCTCCAATTTTAATTCTTTCCCATTCTTGCAAATCAATCGGACATTGCCGGCAGCAGTATCATCACCATCACCGACTGGTTTTTCGATTTTTATTTTAAATCCGGTCACAGGGCCGTCACTTTGCGAACAGAATACGGGGCCTTTAACCTCTTTACCCCAAGGTCCTTCTTTACTTTTGATTGGCAACGAGCCATCTGTGGAGCAGTACATTTCGATGGCATTCAACGCGGTGTCATCTCCTCCAGGGAGCTCACTCTTCAGCCTGAATCCCCAAACGTATTTTCCGGCCGGGCATGTTGCGAGCGGCCCCCAGCCTCCCCAATATCCATCTGAAGCCGATGAAGAGGTCCTCGGTACGACATTTTCGCCAGCATAGGGATCAATTGTTATCCGGGCCGAGGAAATTTTGCCTTCAAGTTGCTGAGTACCACCTGAGCGAACAACTTTCACCTTGCCATCAGGGCTGGTCCAGCTGTCTTTAAAGGTGGGAATTGTTATCGGCGTGTCGACATTCTTCAGCACAGTTATGGTTGAGCAGCCCTGATCACAGGTATTTGCGTGCCAATTACCATAAAATTGGATGATCGTATTTTTTCGCGCCTTAAGCAGCCGGGCCGAAACAGCATCATCATTTTCGCACTCCCGACTACTCGGAAAATTGAATGCATAAGTGTTATCCAATTCAATAGTACAAATATTATTCTGACTACCATTCTCCCCCTCATACAAAACGATCTTGGCATCCAGGTAATCGACCGGCACCTCCCGCTCCACCTTGATGCGACTTACTTTCCCGGCAAGGCCATTATTCCTAACATACACCAACCGATAATCAGCATTATCAAGAACGTTTTTCTCAAATTTATTTACCCTTACGATCTTGTCGCGACCAATGTCGCGCCTGACTGAATCGCCCCTGGTTTCCTAGACACCTCCAAGCCTCATAA
>NZ_DKHD01000007.1:0-52068 GCF_002453565.1 Pseudomonas sp. UBA6753
CAAGAGCAAGAGCAAGAGCAAAGCGGTTCGCTGTGCTAGCGCGGCTTCAAGTCCAACCGGCGCAGATGGCAGGTCACTTCCTCGCGGTCGTGATACAGCTGCTTGCAAGCAATCGATACCTTGATCTTGCGCGCCTTGAAGGTCGCCTCCATGCGGTCGAGCAGCCGGCGTACTTCGGCATAGCGCTGTTTCATCGGCAGCTTCAGGTTGACCACAGCTTCACGGCACAACCCCTCGCCCAGCCAGGTCTCGATCAGCGAGGTAGTACGCGCCGGTTTCTCGACGATGTCGCACACCATCCAGTCCACCGGCTGCTTCGGTTGCCAGGTGAAACCATCGGCCATCAGGTGCTGAACCAACCCGGTGTCCATCAGGCTTTCGGCCATTGGCCCGTTGTCGATGGCGGTCACCAGCATGCCCCGGCGCACCAGCTGGTAGGTCCAGCCACCCGGCGAGGCCCCCAGGTCGACACCGGTCATGTCATCGCCCAGGCGCTGCTCCCACTGCTCGCGCGGGATGAATTGGTGCCAGGCCTCTTCCAGTTTGAGCGTCGAGCGGCTGGGCGCCTCGCGGGGGAATTTCAGGCGCGGGATGCCCATGGGCCACAGCGCACTGTTGTTGGCCGGGGCAACACCGGCAAATACCCGGCGGCCGCTGATGAAGGTGAGCAGCAGGCGTGGGCGGCTGGGGTCGTCGACCAGGCGCCCGGCCTTTTCCAAAGCCTTGCGCAGCGGCACCTCGAACTTGCGGCAGAAGGTGGACAGTTCCTTGCCTTCGTTGCTGTCCAGCACCTCCAGCCACAGGCTACCGAATACCGGGAACCCAGCCAGGTGCGCCAGCAGCACACTGATGCGGTCGCTTTCCGGCAGCTCGACATAACCGCCACAGGCCCACTGCCGCGGGAAAATCAGCTGGTTGAAGCGCAGTTCCCCCATCAACCGCTCGGCACCGCCCTCCTCGCTACAGACAAACTCGGCACTGGCACTTTGCGGCTTGCCTTTGGCATAGCCGGCAACACCCAGGCGGGCGGCATGTTCGCTGATTTCGGCGCACACCTCACCCTCGAAACCGGGCCGGCAATGCATGAACAGGGTATTCATCTCTCACTCCACTACGGCTGGCGCGCCACAGGCGCCGGCAGGGCGGCGATGATAAAGGAAGATCGGAACCTGCGACACGCCCCGCCGGTCCAGAAAAGGGTCAGGTAGCGCAAAGCGGTCTAACCTGACCTTTCAGCCAGGTCCGTGCCGTGCGGATCGATACAGAGCGGTGCCACCGGCAGATCTTGCCAGGCACCGGCGCAGAAGGAGTTGGCAATGCCCTCGCTCGATAGCCTGAATACCCTCAAATCCCTACAGGTCGGCGACAAGACCTACCACTACTTCAGCCTCACCGAGGCCGCCCGCCAACTGGGCGACCTGCAGCGCCTGCCCATGTCGCTGAAGGTGCTGCTGGAAAACCTGCTGCGCTGGGAAGACGGCAAGACCGTCACCGGCGACGACCTGCGCGCCCTCGCCCAATGGCTGGGCGAGCGACGCTCCGACCGCGAGATCCAGTACCGCCCGGCGCGGGTGCTGATGCAGGACTTCACCGGTGTGCCGGCCGTGGTCGACCTGGCCGCCATGCGCGCAGCCATGGCCAAGGCCGGCGGCGACCCGCAGCGGATCAACCCGCTGTCACCCGTGGACCTGGTGATCGACCATTCGGTGATGGTCGACCGCTACGGCACGCCGCAGGCCTTCAGCGAGAACGTCGACATCGAAATGCAGCGCAACGGCGAGCGCTATGCCTTCCTGCGCTGGGGCCAGAGCGCCTTCGACAACTTCCGCGTGGTACCGCCGGGCACCGGCATCTGCCACCAGGTCAACCTCGAATACCTTGGCCGCACCGTCTGGACCCGTGAAGCCGATGGCCGCACCTACGCCTTCCCCGACACCCTGGTCGGTACCGATTCGCATACCACCATGATCAACGGCCTGGGCGTGCTCGGCTGGGGCGTGGGCGGCATCGAAGCGGAGGCAGCCATGCTCGGCCAGCCGGTGTCGATGCTGATCCCCGAAGTGATCGGCTTCAAGCTGACCGGCAAGCTGGGCGAAGGCATCACCGCCACCGACCTGGTGCTGACGGTGACGCAGATGCTGCGCAAGAAGGGCGTGGTGGGCAAGTTCGTCGAGTTTTATGGTGATGGCCTGGCCGAGCTGCCCTTGGCCGACCGTGCGACCATCGCCAACATGGCCCCGGAATACGGCGCCACCTGCGGCTTCTTCCCGGTTGACCAGGTGACCCTGGACTACCTGCGCCTGTCCGGCCGCCCCGAGGCGACCGTGCAACTGGTCGAGCAGTACTGCAAAGCCCAGGGCCTGTGGCGGCAGCCCGGCCAGGAGCCACTGTTCAGCGACAGCCTGGCGCTGGACATGCATGAGGTCGAGGCCAGCCTGGCAGGGCCCAAGCGGCCGCAGGACCGGGTAGCCCTGGGCCAGGTCAGCCAGGCCTTCGACCACTTCATCGAACTGCAACCCAAGCCGCTGGCCAAAGAGGTCAGCCGCCTGGAAAGCGAAGGTGGCGGCGGCGTGGCGGTGGGCAACGCCGACCAGGCCGGGGAGATCGACTACAGCCATCAAGGCCAGACCCACACCCTGCGCGATGGCGCCGTGGTGATTGCCGCAATCACCTCGTGTACCAACACCTCCAACCCCAGCGTGATGATGGCCGCCGGGCTGGTGGCGAAAAAGGCCCTGGAAAAAGGCCTGCAACGCAAACCCTGGGTCAAGAGCTCGCTGGCGCCGGGTTCCAAGGTGGTCACCGACTACTTCAAGGCCGCCGGGCTCACCACCTATCTGGACCAATTGGGGTTCGACCTGGTCGGCTATGGCTGCACCACCTGCATCGGCAACTCCGGCCCGCTGGATGAAGCGATCGAAAAAGCCATCGGCAGCGCCGACCTCACGGTGGCTTCGGTGTTGTCGGGCAACCGCAACTTCGAAGGCCGCGTGCACCCGCTGGTCAAGACCAACTGGCTGGCCTCGCCGCCGCTGGTGGTGGCCTATGCCCTGGCCGGCAGCGTGCGCCTGGACCTGACCCGCGACCCGCTGGGCACCGGCAAGGATGGCCAGCCGGTGTACCTGCGCGATATCTGGCCCAGCCAGCAGGAAATCGCCGCTGCCGTGGCCAAGGTCGACACGGCGATGTTCCACAAGGAGTACGCCGAGGTGTTCGCCGGCGATGCACAGTGGCAGGCCATTGAGGTACCGCAGGCGGCCACCTACGTGTGGCAGGCCGACTCCACCTATATCCAGCATCCGCCGTTCTTCGACGACATCGGCGGGCCACCCCCGCAGATCACCGACGTCCAAGGTGCGCGGATCCTGGCGCTGCTGGGTGACTCGGTGACCACCGACCACATTTCCCCGGCCGGCAACATCAAGGCCGACAGCCCAGCCGGGCGCTACCTGCGTGAGCAGGGCGTGGAGCCCCGCGACTTCAACTCCTACGGCTCGCGGCGTGGCAACCATGAAGTGATGATGCGCGGCACCTTCGCCAACATCCGCATCCGCAACGAAATGCTGGCGGGCGAAGAAGGTGGCAACACCCTGCACGTGCCCAGTGGCGAGAAGCTGTCGATCTACGACGCGGCCATGCGCTACCAGCAGGAAGGCACGCCGCTGGTGGTGATCGCCGGCCAGGAATACGGCACCGGCTCGAGCCGCGACTGGGCCGCCAAGGGCACCAACCTGCTGGGGGTCAAAGCGGTACTGGCGGAAAGCTTCGAGCGCATTCACCGCTCCAACCTGGTAGGCATGGGCGTACTGCCGCTGCAGTTCAAGGCCGGGCACAACCGCAAGCAACTGGGGCTGACCGGCAAGGAGAAGATCGATGTGCTTGGCTTGAACGGCGCACAGATCCGCCCGGGCATGAACCTGCCCTTGCGCATCACCCGCGAGGATGGGCAGCAGGAGCAGATCGAGGTGCTGTGCCGGATCGATACCGTGAATGAGGTGGAGTACTTCAAGGCCGGGGGAATTCTGCATTATGTGTTGCGTCAGCTGATTGCTGGTTGAGGCGGGTATGCTTGGGGCTGCTGTGCAGCCCATCGCCGGCAAGCCAGCTCCCACAGGTAAAGTACAGCCCTTAGTCTTGATGCTATCCCTGTGGGAGCTGGCTTGCCGGCGATGGGCCGCGCAGCGGCCCCAATATTGTTCAACGAGAAGGACCCCTCGTGCCTCGCTTCCACCTGATCGCACTTTCACTCCTGGCACTCGGCTACACCCTCGCCCTGAGCCAGGGCAACCTCGGCATCACCACCCTGCCCACCTTTCTCGCCCTGCTTGCCAGCGCCTTGCTCGCTCGCCGCCCCCAGCGCTGGCAACAAGCCCTCGGCCACACGTTGTTCATCCTCCTGGCCATCGCCCTGGCATTGCACTGGCTGCCCGGCTTCAACGCAGCCAAGGTCATCGACGGCGTTGTCCTCAGCCCCGGCGCCCTGCCCTTCACGATGTACCTGAACCTGGACAAACCGCTGATCGGCGCCTGGCTGCTGCTGGCCTGCCCTTGGCTGTTCCTGTGGCGCAGCCAGGGCCTGGCGACCAGCCTGCTGTACGCCCTGCCCCTGACCCTGCTCGCCTGCCTGGGCGGCGCCTGGGCACTGGGTATGCTGGCCTGGGCCCCTAAATGGCCCGACCAGGCCTGGCTCTGGCTGCTGAACAACCTGCTGCTGGTAAGCCTGACCGAAGAACTGTTGTTCCGCGGTTACATCCAGGCCGGCCTGCAACGGCTGCTGCGCCACCAAGGGTTGGCGTTGTTCGCCGCCGCCTTGCTGTTCGGCCTGGCCCACCTGGGGGCCGGCTGGCAATGGGTGTACCTGGCCACCCTTGCCGGTATCGGCTACGGCCTGGCGTACCGCTGGGGCGGCGTGGCGGCGGCGGTGCTCTGCCATTTCGGCCTGAACCTGGTGCACTTCACCCTGTTCAGCTATCCGATGCTGGCTCTTGGCTAGCTAATCGGTCATCATTCGACTTATACGTCATGAAACAGCAGTAAAAACGCAATAATGACGCCAACTTGCTTGAACGTGCTCGCTAGCTAACCCAGATCAAGTGATGGCTTATTGCCGCAGATCAGGCACATTAATTATTCATTCAATAAAACCAGCGGCTTGCCGATACCTGTCGAAAGCCCTGCGGACTATCAACCCATGCGTAACAACCAGCCGATTACCCAGAGAGAACGGACTTTCCCTGCCCAGCAGCGGTTGATCTCCACCACCAATGCCAAAGGTGTGATCACTTACTGCAACGATGCCTTCATCGAGATCAGTGGTTTCACCCGCGAAGAGCTGACCGGTGCGCCGCACAACCTGGTGCGCCACCCCGATGTGCCGCCAGCGGTATTTGCCCACATGTGGCAAACCCTCAAGCAGGGCCAGCCGTGGATGGGTATCGTCAAGAACCGCTGCAAGTCCGGCGACCACTACTGGGTCAACGCCTATGTCACGCCGATCTTCGACAACAACCAGGTGGTCGGCTTCGAGTCGGTGCGGGTCAAGCCTACCGCCGAGCAGGTCCGCCGCGCCGAGGCGCTGTACCAGCGCATCAACCAGGGCAAGCCGCCGGTACCACGCCGGGACAAGTGGCTGCCGGTGCTGCAGGACTGGTTGCCGTTCATCCTGATCAGCCAGGTGGGCTTCCTGATCGGCAACTGGCTGGGCCATTCCTGGGGCTTCGCCCTGGCTGCCGGGCTTTCCGTACCGCTGGGCCTGCTGGGCCTGAGCTGGCAGCAGCGCGGCCTCAAGCGCCTGCTGCGCCTGGCCGAACAGACCACTTCCGACCCGCTGATCGCGCAAATGTACACCGACAGCCGTGGCGTGCAGGCGCGCCTGGAAATGGCCATGCTCAGCCAGGACGCGCGCATGAAAACCTGCCTGACCCGCCTGCAGGACAGCGCCGAACACCTCAGCGAACAGGCGCGCCAGTCCGACGAGCTGGCGCACAAGAGCTCTTCGGGCCTGGAGCGCCAGCGGGTGGAGACCGAGCAGGTTGCCGCTGCGGTCAACCAGATGGCCGCCACCACCCAGGAAGTGGCCAACCACGTGCAGCGCACCGCCGATGCCACCCAGGAAGCCAACCGCCTGACCAGCCAGGGCCGGCAGATTGCCGGTGAAACCCGCGAGGCCATCGAGCGCCTGTCGGCGGCGGTGGGCGAGACCGGCCAGACGGTGACGCAACTGGCCAAGGACAGCGACGAGATTGGTGGCGTGGTCGATGTGATCAAGGGCATCGCCGACCAGACCAACCTGCTGGCGCTGAACGCGGCCATCGAAGCGGCACGTGCCGGTGAAATGGGCCGAGGCTTTGCCGTGGTGGCCGACGAAGTACGCCAGCTGGCCCAGCGCACTGCCGAATCCACCGGGCAGATCCACGGCTTGATCGCCAAGCTGCAACAAACCGCCAGCAATGCCGTGCTGACCATGGAAACCGGCCATCGCCAGGCGCAGGAAGGCGTCGACCGTGTGATGCAGGCCGACGAGGCACTGGTGGGCATCAGTGAAGCGGTGGCCAACATTACCGACATGGCCACCCAAATTGCTGCGGCGACCGAGGAGCAGACTGCAGTGGCTGACGAGATCAGCCGCAACATCAGCACCATCGCCGACCTGGCCGACCAGACTGCCGAACAGGCCCAGCACTCGGCGCTGCTCAGCGAAGAGCTGACCAGCACGGCGGGTACCCAGTACTCGCTGGTGGAGCGGTTCAACCGCTAGGGCGGCTTCCACAGGTACGGCATGCACTTTATACCTGCGCCGTACCTGTGGGAGTAATTGTCTTGCTCAAAATCCAAAAGATTGCGCGATCACTGTGGGAGCGGGTTCACCCGCGAACACCGGCGAAGTCGGTGCCATCCGGCGCACTGGCTTCTTCGCGGGTGAACCCGCTCCCACAGGGGGCCGCGCAAGCCTTCAGAGTGCATTCCCGGCAGTTGCTCATGCAACGAGCGTGTGAGCATTACCAATCCAGCTGCAAGCAGCTCTCGAAGTAGCGCTCTTCCCCGCTCAGCGGGTCTGCAAAGCGCAGGCTCTGCGCCAGCAACTTCAGCGGCCGCTGGTAGTCATCCTCTTCGTTGACCAACTGCGGATAGAACGGGTCATTGCAGATCCCCGCCCCCAATGCCGCCATGTGCACACGCAACTGATGGGTCTT
Source organism: Pseudomonas sp. UBA6753 (assembly GCF_002453565.1). Classification (NCBI taxonomy): domain Bacteria; kingdom Pseudomonadati; phylum Pseudomonadota; class Gammaproteobacteria; order Pseudomonadales; family Pseudomonadaceae; genus Pseudomonas; species Pseudomonas sp. UBA6753. The sequence goes on from NZ_DKHD01000007.1 coordinate 7,194, forward strand.
GCCAGTCACCGGCGACAGCCCGTAACGCCACAGCTCGCCATTCTTCTCCAGCACTTCGGCCAGGGTTTCGCTGTTGGCCTCCCCCTCTACCTCATACATGCGGAAAAACGGCTCGCCATGAACCAGGCGGCTTTTGTGCACCAGCGGGAAATCGTGCTGCGGCATGGCCGCGGCAATGGCCTGGTAGCGCTTGTCGATACGTCGTTCGGGGAACAGCCGTTGGTAGGCACTGCGGCTCTGCGGGTTGGCGGAAAACAGCACAAGCCCGGCGGTATGCCGGTCGATACGGTGCAACGGCACCAGATGCGGGTTGCCCAGGCGACGGATCAGGCGGCGCAGCAAGGTCTGTTCGACGTATTCGCCAGTCGGCGTCACTGGCAGGAAATGCGGCTTGTCGGCTACCACCAGGTGCTCATCCACATGCAGTACGGTCTCCTGCACCGGGATCGGCCGCTCGTTCGGCACCTCACGGAAGTAGTGCAAACGCATACCGCGCTTGTAAGGCAGTGCGGCAGAAACCGCCCGCCCCTCGGCATCCAGCACCCGGCCCCGGGCAAAGCGGTCGAGCCACTGGGCGCGGTCGATGGCCTTGAAATGGTCACACAGGCAGTCAAGCACCGTCGCCCAGTTACCGGGGGGCAGGCACACCGTGCTGGCTTGCTGGCGGGCGGGGTCGAAAGGCGTGGTCATGGCAGGGCTCGAAACGTTCACGGCCGCGCATTATCCCCCAAGCCCGCGCCCTCAACCAGCCTGGGCAATGGCTTCGCAGCGCTCCTTCAGCCAGCGCAACACCTGCACCGGCTCCCAGCGCCCAGGGTCGTAGAGGGCATACAGCAACCCCTGGTACCCAACCACGTCCAGCCCACGGTGGTAGCCGGCACGCTGGAACAGGGCCTCGATCTCGGCGAAGCAGGTATTGAAGTGGACCTTGCCGAACGGCGTACGGTCGTCGGTCACCAGGCCTTCGAGGCGCAGTTCCAGAACAGCGTCGGCCACCCGCTCGACGGGCATGCGGTTGACGCTGTACTTGAGTTGCTCGACATTGAGCATGGCTTCACCTCGATACTGTATTTATATACAGCATACGAATATCCCCTTGGCGCCGTCAATGCGCTTCATTGCAGCCCCGGCAGATAGCCGGTGCCTTTGCGGATGGTCAACACCTGGCGCCGGGGGGCGCTACGCGACACGGCCAGGTGCACCCAGTCATCGAATTCGAGGATCAACTGGTCGAAGGGGATGGCGCTTTCGCTGATCCGGCGCACCACCTCGCGCGGGCTCACTTCAATCACCGTGAAGTCAGCCGCCAGCCCCTGCAGATGCTTGCTCGTCAGCGCCCCGCCAATGCGCTGGTTCACTGCGGGGCTGCGATAGCCGCTGCTGACGATGACTGGTGCACCGAACAGCGCACGCACCTGCTCCAGTGCATTGCACAGCAACTGCAGGTTGGCACGCGCTTCGGCTGGAGGATTGTTGTCGAGCCCTTCCCTGGCGGCGAGCTGCGAAATGATCATTTCATCGAGGGTGAAATGGGGGGAAATACGCATGACTGGGTTCCTGATGACCGGTGAAGGATGCCGGCCTCAACGTGCCGGCAGCGGATCATCACAACGCAGCACACCGCATGGAGCAGGGACAGACCTCCCCTGGCGCGATTACTGCGCGAGAAACGCCACCACCTGTTCGGCATCGAACGGCCAGTGCAGCTCGCCGCCATTGTCACAGCGGCGCAGCACCGGAATGATCAGGCCATAGCGTTCGAACAGGGCTTCGTTCTCGGCAATGTCGACCAGCTCCACCAGCAGGCCATGGTCGACGAAGGGCATCAGCACGGCCTCGGCCACTTCACACAGGTGGCAGCCGAGGGTGCCGAACAGTTGGCATTCAGGCAGCATGGGGGCAAGTCCGCTTTGGCAGGGAGAAACCTATTCTAGGTCCGTCCTGCCGTCCGTGCACCTGACCTGGCTCAATCCTGGCTGGTGGCGCCGATACGGTGCAGCGACAGGTCCGCGCCCTGGAACTCCTGCTCATGGCTCAAGCGCAGCCCATGCAGCGCGCGGATTGCACCATACACTGCAAAACCGCCGGCCAATGCCACCACCACGCCCATCAGGCTGCCCAGCAACTGGCTGACCAGGCTGACACCGCCCATACCACCCAGCACCTCCTGGCCGAAGATGCCGCAGGCCATGCCACCCCAGACACCGCACAGGCCATGCAACGGCCACACACCCAGCACATCATCGATCTTCCAGCGGTTCTGCGCCGCGGTGAAGGTCCAGACGAACAGCGCGCCCGCCACCAGGCCGGTGGCCAGCGCACCAATCGGGTGCATAAGGTCGGAACCGGCACAAACCGCTACCAGCCCGGCCAGCGGCCCGTTATGCAGGAAGCCTGGGTCGTTACGCCCGGCCAGCAAGGCCGACAGGGTGCCACCGACCATGGCCATCAGCGAGTTGATCGCCACCAGGCCGCTGACACCCTGCAAGGTCTGGGCACTCATGACGTTGAAGCCGAACCAGCCGATGATCAGGATCCACGACCCCAATGCCAGGAAGGGAATGCTCGACGGCGCAAACGCCACCAGCCGGCCATCGCGGTAGCGCCCGCGGCGCGCGCCCAGCAGCAGCACCGCCGCCAGCGCCAGCCAGCCACCCATGGCATGCACCACCACCGAGCCGGCAAAATCATGGAACGGCGCGCCGAAGCGTGCCTGCAACCAGGCCTGAACGCCCAGGTTGCCGTTCCACACCACGCCTTCGAAGAACGGGTAGATGAACGCCACGATCAACGCCGTGGCACACAATTGCGGCACGAAGCGCGCCCGCTCGGCGATGCCCCCGGAGATGATCGCCGGGATCGCCGCGGCAAAGGTCAGCAGGAAGAAGCACTTGACCAGCGCATAGCCATGGTCAGCCGCCAGCGCCGCCGCTGGCTGGAAGAAGTTGACGCCGTAGGCGATCCAGTAGCCGATGAAGAAGTACACCAATGCCGAGATAGCGAAGTCGCTGAGAATTTTCGACAAGGCGTTGACCTGGTTCTTGTGGCGCACCGTGCCCACTTCGAGAAACGCGAAGCCGGCGTGCATGGCCAGCACCAGAATGGCGCCCATGAGAATGAACAGGGTGTTGGAACCGTGGACCAGGGAGTCCATCGCGCTGTGCATGTTTTCCATGAAATAGGCAGACCTGCTGAAAAAGGCACCAGGACAGTTCAAGAACCTGCATCCCTGCACCGAATCGGTGCCAGCCCCCTGCCCTGTTTCGGTGATCCGGGCGGAGCCTGCGTGGTTTTTTCTTGGGTTTGTCGTGGATTGGGTTAAGGTTTATCGGTATCCGCTGCGCTGGCGCCCCTAATCGGCGCAATACCTGCCCGGGGCGCCCCGCAACGTGGCAAAGCCTTAGCAAGGCCCATACCAGCGCCCGCACTTGAACCTTCCGCGCGTGCTATCACTCGAACTACCAACACTCATCGACAGGGAGACACCCATGGCCAGCAAATCGGCAAAGACTGCACAAGAGATATTGATGGCTGACTTCCAGGCACTGGTCCGCGACACCGAGAAGCTGCTGGCCGACACCGCCAACCTGGCCGGCGACCAGGCTGACGAGTTGCGTGAACAGATCCACGACCGCCTGGCCCAGGCCCGCGAAAGCCTGCAGCTGACCCAGGACTCGGTGCGCGAGCGCGGCCAGGCAGCACTGGGCAGTGCCGAACAGTACGTGCAGGAAAAACCATGGCAGGCGATCGGCATTGCCGCTGGCGTCGGCCTGTTGATCGGCCTGCTGGCCAACCGGCGCTAAGGGGTTCCCATGGAGAACGACGCCAACGGCGCCAGCGCCTCGGGCAGGCGCCTGGGCGCGGCTGCCCTGGGGCTGCTGCACAGCCATATCGAACTGTTCGGCATCGAGTTGCAGGAGCAGAAGGGCCGCACCTTGAGCCTGCTGCTGTTCGCCGGCCTGGCCCTGGTATTTGCCCTGCTGCTGCTGACGGCGCTGTCCGGGCTGTTGCTGGTATTGCTGTGGGACAGCTATCGCCTGGCCGGCATCATCGGCCTGTGCGTGTTCTACGGCATCGCCGCGCTGTATTGCGGCCTGCGCCTGAAGGCAGCGGTGTTCGACGAGTCGTCGCCCTTCGGCGCCACCCTCGAGGAACTTGCCAAGGACCGGGAGCGCCTGTTGCCATGAACCTGCCAGAACTGCCAAACACCCGAAACCCGCGGGAACTGCGCAAGGCGCTGCTGCGCCTGCGCATGGAAATGCACCGCCAGGAAATCCGCCACGAGTCCGCGCAGTTGCTTGAACCACTGCGCCGCGTGCGCGGCATGGGTAGCTCGTTGCACGACGGGCTGGGCATCAAGCATGCGCCGCTGTGGGGGATTGGCGCCGTGGTGGCGCTGGGTTTCCTCACCGGCAAGGGCGTGCGCAGCGGCAACCTGGCGCGGCTGTTGCGCCTGGGCACCAGCCTGCTGCCGCTGCTGCGCCTGTACCTGCAAGGCAGCCGCCGCCCCTGAGCGTTTTCCGTCGACTGCACCGGCCCTATCGCCGGCAAGCCGGCTCCCACCTCGACCGCATCGGCCTCAAGCCATGTGCAATCCCTGTGGGAGCCGGCTTGCCGGCGATAGGGCCATTACAGGCTTACCCCTTGCGCTGCCCTTCCAGACACCGGAAGCTATACCCCTCGATCCACAGGAGACCGCGCCTTGGACTGGCACACCCTGCTCACCCGCGAACGCCTGGGCAAAGCCCTGTACAGCGCCGATGAACTCGGGCGCAGCCCCTTCCACAAGGACCACGACCGCATCATCTTCTCCGGTGCCTTCCGCCGCCTCGGGCGCAAGACCCAGGTGCACCCGGTTTCCAGCAACGACCATATCCACACACGCCTGACCCACTCGCTGGAAGTCAGCTGCGTCGGCCGCTCGCTGGGCATGCGCGTCGGCGAAACCCTGCGCGACAGCCTGCCGGACTGGTGCGCCCCCAGCGACCTGGGGATGATCGTGCAGTCGGCCTGCCTGGCCCATGACATCGGCAACCCACCGTTCGGCCACTCCGGCGAAGACGCCATCCGCCACTGGTTCCAGCAGGCCGCGGGGCGTGGCTGGCTGGACGACATGAGCGACGACGAGCGCGCCGACTTCCTCAACTTCGAAGGCAACGCCCAAGGCTTTCGCGTACTCACCCAGCTGGAGTACCACCAGTTCGACGGCGGTACCCGGCTGACCTATGCCACCCTCGGCACTTACCTGAAGTACCCGTGGAGCGCACGCCACGCCGACGCCCTGGGCTACAAGAAGCACAAGTTCGGCAGTTACCAGAGCGAACTGCCGCTGCTCGAGCAGATCGCCCGCAAGCTCGGCCTGCCGCAACTGGAACACCAGCGCTGGGCGCGCCACCCGCTGGTCTACCTGATGGAGGCTGCGGATGACATCTGCTACGCGCTGATCGACCTGGAAGACGGCCTGGAAATGGAGCTGCTGCAGTACGCCGAAGTCGAAGCGCTGCTGCTCGACCTGGTCGGCGATGACCTGCCGGAAACCTACCGTCAGCTCGGCCCAGGCGACTCCCGGCGGCGCAAGCTGGCGATCCTGCGCGGCAAGGCCATCGAGCACCTGACCAACGCTGCCGCCCGCGCCTTCGTCGAGCAGCAGCAAGCCTTGCTGGCCGGCCAGCTGGCGGGCGACCTGGTCGAACACATGCACGGCCCGGCCAAGCGCTGCGTGCTGCAGGCCAAGGACATGGCACGCAACAAGATCTTCCAGGACAAGCGCAAGACCCTGCACGAGATCGGCGCCTACACCACGCTGGAGATTCTGCTGAACACCTTCTGCGGCGCCGCCCTGGAACAGCACGGCGGACGCACGCCGTCGTTCAAGAGCCGCCGGGTACTGGACCTTATCGGCAACAACGCCCCCGACCCACACGGCTCGCTGCACAGCGCCTTCCTGCGCATGATCGACTTCATCGCCGGGATGACCGACAGCTATGCCAGCGAAATGGCCCGGGAAATGACCGGGCGCTCCAGCCCGACCTGAGCCCTGCCGGTGCAGCCCGGGCATTGCCCGGAGCTGCACCGTGTATTGTGGGAAACTTCCTACATATATTGGCGACAAGTTAAACAGCACGAATAAAAACAAATGAAAAGTTACCAATCACGCTTTGACATCGAGTTAAACGCGCCTGTCTCGTAGCCCGTTTTGTTTTATCTTGTAAGCCATTTCCCATATAGGGCTAATAGCCCTTCCTCGCATGCCCGATGACTTCCAACTGCGATAAGGTGCCGCCTGTCACCCTCAATAGCCCGCAGGGAAGTTGAACATGCATTCCATATTTATCGTCGACGACCACCCCGTCATCCGCCTGGCCGTCCGTATGTTGCTGGAAAACCAGAATTACAAGGTTGTCGGCGAGTCGGACAACGGCGTTGACGCCATGCAGATGATTCGCGAAACCGCGCCCGACCTGGTCATCCTCGACATCAGCATCCCCAAGCTGGATGGGCTGGAGGTGCTTGCCCGGTTCCAGGCCATGGCCCTGCCCATGAAGGTGCTGGTACTGACCGCGCAGTCTCCCGCATTGTTTGCCGTACGCTGCATGCACTCGGGTGCTGCAGGCTACGTGTGCAAGCAGGAAGACCTGAGCGAACTGCTCAGTGCAATCAAGGCCGTGCTGGCCGGTTACAATTACTTCCCCAGCCAGGCAATCAAGCATGACCAGGCGGTAGATGCCGACTTGCAACTTTTCCGCCAGGTAAATGACCGCGAACTGATGGTACTGCAACTATTCGCCCAAGGCCGCAGCAACAAGGAAATTGCCAAGGGCATGTTCCTCAGCAGCAAGACTGTCAGTACCTACAAGAAGCGCCTCATGCACAAACTTCAGGTCAATACGCTGGTCGACCTGATTGAAATGGCCAAACGCAACGCGCTGGTCTGAGGGTAGTCATGGCGCACCTTATCGTTCGCCTGCTGCTCACCCTGCTCCTGTTCAGCGGCGCGGCACAGGCTACCCATCACGAAGCTTCGTCCTATACCTTGCTGGCACGCTCATCGGCCAGGCCGGCACTGCCTGCCCTCACCAGCGAACAACGGCAATGGCTCGAAGGCCGTCAGGAACTGGTGCTGGGTACCTCGGCACCAGACTACCCGCCGTTCGACATCACCAGTGGGGGCCGCGACTACCAGGGCCTTACCGCCGAGTACGCGAGCCTGATCGGCAAGGCCCTGCAGTTGCCCGTGCGAGTGCTGCGTTTTTCCAGCCGGCAAGCGGCGGTGGAGGCGCTCCGGCAGGGTGACATCGACCTGCTTGGCAGCTCCAATGGCTACGAAGCGGCCAGCGATGGCCTGGCCCTGTCGCACCCCTATGCCATCGACCAACCGGTGCTGGTAACGCGCGAGGACGAAAGCCGGGCGCTGGACATGGGCCTGGCTGGCATGCGCCTGGGCATGCTCTACCACTACCTGCCCCGGCAGGAGGTGAAAAGCGCCTACCCCAAGGCCGAGCTGCTGGCCTTCGGCTCGTCCAGCCAGGCCCTGAGTGCCGTGGCGTTCGGCCAGGCCGACGTGTTCATCGGCGATACCATTTCCACCCACTACCAGCTCAATCGCGGCCACCTGCCGCGTCTGCGCATGGCCAGTTTCGGCAAGCACGAAGCCATCGGCTTCGGTTTTGCCCTGCGCCACGAGGACAGGGTGCTGATGGAGATGGTGAACGCCACCCTGGACAGACAGACCTCGGCCATACGCGCCAGTATCTTCAAGCGCTGGAGCGCCGGTAGCGACCTGCTGCTGACAGACCGCAAGCTGCAACTGACCGACACCGAAGAACAATGGCTGAAAGACCACCCGGTGATGCGCGTGGCAATCGATGACACCGCTGCACCGGTCTCCTATTTCGATGGCTCGGGGCATTTTCGCGGCATCACCGCCGACCTGCTCGAGCTCCTTCGCCTGCGCACCGGCTTGCGTTTCGAAGTGCAGCGCGCCAGTGGCCTTGCCGACATGATTGCCCGCCTCAAGGATGGCCGTGCCGATGTCATCGCTGCACTGGCCACCGGCGGGGTGAACGAAGACGACCTGCAAATCAGCCAGCCCTACCTGGAAAGCGCCTATGTGCTGGTCAGCCGCAAGGACAAACAACCCTTCACCTCGCTGGAACAGCTGCAAGGGCATCGCATCGCCATTACCCGCTACAGCGCCATGGACGCCATGCTGTCGCGGCACTATCCGCAAATCGGCTGGGTCGAGACCGAAAGCTCGTTCTATTCCATGGCGTTGCTCAACAGCGGTGCCGTCGATGCGGTGATCACCACCTTGATCGACGCCAACCACGCGCTGGCCGGCAACCCCGAACTGGTCATCCGGGCCACCGTCGGCAGCGAACCCGCCAACTTCGCCATGGCCACCAGTGCCCCGTCACAGGCGCTGGTGTCGATCCTCGACAAGGCGCTGCTGAGCATCTCGCCGGAAGAACTGGGAGTCATCAACAACCGCTGGCGCGGCTTCAGCCTGCACGAGGATGGCAACGACCAGGGCTACCGCCGGCTGGCGATACAGGTGGTACTGGGCACCGCCGTGCTGTTGCTGCTGGCCTTGCTGTGGAATGCCCGCCTGCGCCTGCAGATTCGCCAGCGGCAACGCGCCGAACGGGCGCTGAACGACCAGTTGGCGTTCATGCGCGCCCTGCTCAACGGTACGCCCCACCCCATGTACGTGCGTGATCGCGAGGGCCGCCTGCAAAGCTGCAACTACAGCTATCTGGAAGCCGTGCAGGCCCGCTCCGAAGAGGTCATCGGCAAGAACCTGGAGGGGAGCCTGTTCGCCGATTTCGAGCAGACCCGGCAGATCCACGCCGACTACCTGAAGGTGATGGCCGAAGGCTCGCCACTGATCATGGACCGGCCACTACGGATCCAGGGCCGGGAGATGACCATCTACCACTGGATTCTGCCGTACCGCGACTCACTGGGTGAGGTGCAAGGCATCATCGGTGGCTGGATCGACATCAGCGAGCGCCGCCATCTGGTCATGGAGCTGCGCCAGGCCAAGCAGCAGGCCGACGATGCGAACCGCGCCAAAAGCACGTTCCTGGCCACCATCAGCCACGAAATCCGCACCCCGATGAATGCGGTCATCGGCATGCTCGAGCTGGCAGTCAAGCGTGCCGACCAAGGCCGGGTAGACCGTTGCGCGCTGGAGCTGGCCCACCACTCGGCCAAGGACCTGCTGGGCCTGATCGGCGATATCCTCGACATCGTGCGCATCGAGTCGGGGCACTTGTCCCTCGCCCCGGAGGCCGTCGACCTGGCGGCCCTGGTCGAATCGGTGGGGCGCATTTTCGAAGGCCAGGCGCGGCAGAAAGGCCTGGCCCTGGAGGTGATGATCGCACCGGCCGCACGCTGCCATGCCCTGCTCGACCCCCTGCGTTTCAAGCAGGTCCTGTCCAACCTGGTGAGCAACGCCATCAAGTTCACCGAGCATGGCCAGGTGCGCATCTGCGTCGGCCTGGTGGACGACGGCAGCACTACCCCCGCCGTGCTGGAGCTGGAAGTGCGCGACAGTGGCATCGGTATCCACGCCGACGACCTGCAACGCCTGTTCAACCCGTTCATCCAGGCCAACCCGCATAGCCAGAGCGCCCGCGCGGGTACCGGGCTGGGCCTGGCCATCTGTCGCAACCTGTGCGAAATGATGGGCGGCAGCCTGACCATCAAGAGCCTGGAGGATGTCGGCACCCAGGTGCGCCTGAAAATGCCGCTGCAGCGGGTTGACGCTGCGGCGCAGCCGGCCCCGCTGATGGAGAACCTCGATGTGCCCGACCCACGGCTGAACGTGCTGGTGATCGACGACCACCCGGCCAACCTGCAACTGATGGCACAGCAGCTTGGCTACCTGGGGCTGGAGCACACCAGCGCCCGCGACGGTCGCGAAGGCCTGGCCACCTGGCGGGCGGGCGACTTCGATGTGCTGGTGCTCGACTGCAACATGCCGCACATGAACGGCTACCAGCTGGCCACCGCCGTGCGTACCGAGGAACGCCATGGCAAGCGGCCGCGCTGCACCATTCTCGGCTACACCGCCAACGCACAGCCGGAGGTACGCCGAAAGTGCCTGAGCGCCGGCATGGACGACTGCCTGCTCAAGCCCATCAGCCTGGGCACGCTCAGCCAGCGCCTGGCCGGCATCCGCCCGCGTCGCCAGCACAAACCGCGGCGCAAGCTGTACCACCTGGACGGCCTGGCCACAGTGGTCGGGCATGACCCGAACGACCGCCAGCGCTTCCTGCAGGCATTGCAGCAGAGCCTGCAGGCCGACCTGGCCACCTTGATGGCATTGCATCCACAGCGCGACAGCGATGCCATTGCCGAACAGGCGCACAAGGTGCTCAGCGCCGCGCGGATGCTGGAAGCCCCCGCGCTGATGAAGGCCTGCGAAGCCCTGGAGGCAAGCGGCTTGCCTCCCGACCAGTTACGCCTGCGGCGCCAGGCACTGGCGCGGCATATGTGCCGGGTAGAACGTGCCCTGGCCAAGGAACTGGCCACACGCACCTGCACACAGGCAGGCAGCCAGGCGTGTTAACTGGTAGACTGCGCGGCGTTATTACCTAAGAGGATTGTTTCATGGCCACAAACCGCTCCCGTCGTCTGCGCAAGAAGCTGTGTGTCGACGAGTTTCAGGAATTGGGCTTCGAGCTGAACCTGGAATTCAAGGAAGATCTGGATGACCAGGCAATCGATGCTTTCCTCGACGCGTTCCTGGCAGAAGCCATGGACGCCAATGGCCTGGACTATGTAGGCGGTGACGATTTCGGCCTGGTGTGCTCGGTCAAGCGTGGTTCGGTCAGCGAAGAACAGCGTGCAGCCGTTGAAGCCTGGCTCAAAGGCCGTAGCGAACTGACCAAGATCGAAGTCAGCCCGCTGCTGGACGCCTGGTACCCGGAAAAGCCGATCAACAAGGCCGAGTAATACCGGCCCGGCTCGATCGCTGAAAAGGCCACCCCAAGGGGTAATGCCTGTCAGATAGCGTTAATGGGGCTGCTAAGCAGCCCATCGCCGGCAAGCCAGCTCCCACAGGTATGCGCAGAACTCAGGAATTGCGCAATCCCTGTGGGAGCTGGCTTGCCGGCGATGGGCCGCAAAGCGGCCCCAATTACTTGACTGACAGGCATTACCCTCAGGGGTGGCCTTTTTTATTGGGGGTGCTATTCCGTCGAACGTGGCGCATCGTCGCTGCGCTTGGGGCATAATGCGTATTCTTTCACCCTGGGGCCATCATCCCTTACAGCCCCAATGCCCTTTTCCCTCGCCGTAGGGTATTTATCGATCATGATCAAAACGCTTCGTCCCCTCGTTCTTGCCGGCCTGCTGTTGCCACTCGCCTTGCCCAGCCAGGCCGCCGCCGTCAACACCACGCTGCCTGCCAAAGTGCAGCAGGCCCTCAAGGCCAACAAGCTGCAGGATTCTGCCCTGTCGCTGGTGATGCTGCCGCTGGACGGCCCCGGCACACCGACCGTGTTCAATGCCGATGTCTCGGTAAACCCGGCCTCGACCATGAAACTGGTCACCACCTACGCCGCCCTCGAACTGCTCGGCCCGACCTTCCAGTGGAAAACCGAGTTCTACACCGATGGCACCCTGAGCAACGGTGTACTCAACGGCAACCTATACCTCAAAGGTGGCGGCGACCCGAAACTGAACATGGAGAAGCTGTGGCTGCTGATGCGTGACCTGCGCGCCAATGGCGTGCGCACCATCACCGGCGATCTGGTGCTGGACCGCAGCCACTTCGTGCAGCCCAACCTGCCGCAGTTCAACGACGACGGCGGCGATGTGAACAAGCCGTTCCTGGTCAAGCCCGACTCGCTGCTGGTCAACCTCAAGGCCCTGCGCTTCGTGGCCCGCAACGATGGCGGCAAGGTCACCATCGCGGTCGAACCGCCGATTGCCAGCATCCGCATCGACAACCAGGTCAAGGCGGTGGCCTCCAAACAGTGCTCGGGTGATGTGCGCTACAACCCGGTGCAGCAGGCCGATGGCATCAGCGTAACGGTCAGCGGCCAGCTGGGTGACGGCTGCAACTCGCAGACCTACCTGTCGCTGCTCGACCACCAAACCTACGCCGCCGGTGCCGTGCGCGCGATCTGGAACGAGCTGGGGGGCAGCATCCAGGGTGGCGACCGCTTCGAGAACGTGCCCAAGGGCGCTCGCCTGCTGGCCCGTGCCTTCTCGCCAGACCTGGTGGAAGTGATCCGCGACATCAACAAGTACAGCAACAACACCATGGCCCAGCAGCTGTTCCTGAGCCTTGGTGCGCAGTTCCGCACCGATGCCGACGGTGACGACGCCCGCGCCGCCCAGCGCGTGGTGCGCCAGTGGCTGGCGAAGAAGGGCATTACCGCGCCGCACCTGGTGATGGAAAACGGTTCCGGCCTGTCGCGTGCCGAACGGGTCAGCACCCGGGAAATGGCCGCGATGCTGCAGGCCGCCTGGAAGAGCCCCTATGCTGCCGAGTTCATGAGCTCGATGCCGCTGGTGGGTATGGACGGCACCATGCGCAAGCGCTTGAAGCGCACCGCCATGACCGGCGAAGGGCACATCAAGACCGGCACGCTGAACACCGTGCGGGCAATTGCCGGCTTCAGCCGCGACAGCAACGGCCATACCTGGGCGGTGGCGGCGATCCTCAACGATCCGAAACCGTGGGGCGCCTCGCAGGTGCTCGACCAGGTGCTGCTGGACCTTTACCGCCAGCCGAAACTGGCCGGCAGCACAGCGGCCAACTGATAGGTATAGGTAGCCAGTACCGGCCTCTTCGCGGGCTTGCCCGCTCCCACAGGTATTGCACCAAGTTCAATCACGGTGCAGTACCTGTGGGAGCGGGCAAGCCCGCGAAGAGGCCGGTACCGACAACCAAAAACGATCAGGCCAACTCCCCCTCCACCCGATCTCTACCGGCCTGCTTGGCCGCATACACGCCTGCATCAGCCCGCAACAGCAAGGCATCGGCCCCTTCCCCCGGTCGCCAGCCCGCCACACCAAAACTCGCGGTCACCCTGCCCACGCCTTCCACCGGCACATTGCGCACCCCTTGCCACAGCTCCAGCGCCAACAGCCGCGCCTGCTCGGCATCGCTGCCCGGGCACAGCACCATGAATTCCTCGCCGCCCAGCCGGCAGAACACATCGGTACGTCGCAAACGCTGGCCGATACGCAGGCACAGGCTGCGCAGCACGCGGTCGCCGACGGCATGCCCGAAATGGTCGTTGATGCGCTTGAAGTGATCGATATCGAGCATGATCACCGCCAGTGCCTGGCCATCGCGCTGGGCCCGTTCCAGTTCGAGCTTGAGCCGCTCCTGGAAGTAACGGCGGTTATGGATGCCGGTCAGCGAGTCGGTCACCGACAGCGCACGCAACTCTTCCTCCACGCCCTTGAGGTCGGAAATGTCGGTCAGGTAGCCATGCCACAGGGTGCAGCCCTGCTCGCCCACCTCCGGTGTCGCCTCGCCACGCACCCAGCGCAGCCCGGCACGCGGCAGGCAGACCCGGTATTCTTCGCGCCAGGGCGACAGGTGTTCGGCCGAGTAACGCACCGAGCGGCGCACGCGCTCCAGGTCATCCGGGTGGATACGCTCGAACACCGCCGTGGCATCCTCGCGCAACTGCTGCAGGTCGACTTCGTAGATGTCGTACAGGCCCATGCTGGCGTACGGAAAGCAGGAATGGCCGTTGCCATCCAGGCGGTACTGGTAGATGCCGCCCGGTACCTCGGCACTAAGCTTTTCCAGAAGGCGGTCACGCGCCGCCAGCGCCTCATGCACCCGCCGCCGTTCAGTGACATCGATGCAGATCGCCAGGTAACCGATCCACAACCCCTGTTCATCGAGCATGGCGGTGACCAGCATGTTGGCCACCAGTTGGCTGCCATCGGCGCGCAGCAAGGTCCATTCCCCCGGCTCGGCGCCATGCTCCTGCACCGTTTCGGCAAACATGGCCTGGCCACCTTCAATCGGCCGGCCGTAACGCAGGCTCAAGGCATGGGCACGCAGGCTCAACTCCTCGGGCAGCACCAGGTCCTCCAGGCGCAGCTGGCCGATCGCCTCACTGGCGGGGTAACCGAGCATGCGCTCGGCGCCGGCGTTGAAGGTGCTGACCACACCCTTGAGGTTGGTGGCGATGATCGCCACCTGGGTTGCGGCATCCAGCACGCTGCGCAGCTGGTTGTGGGTGCCACGCAGGGATTGCTCGCTGACCCGCAGCTCGGCGGTGCGCTGCTCGACCAGGGCCAAGGCGCGCTGGCGCTGGCTGAACAAGCTGTAGAGCAAGACACTGAGCAGCAGGCTCAACAAGCCGCCCAGCAGGCTCACCGCCAGCACTGCGGAGGAACGGTTGGCGCGCACGAAGGCCAGGCTCGGCCGGATACTCAGCTGGAAGTGGTGATCAGCCAGGTGCAACAGCTGGTTGGTAGCCAGCGGCAGGGGTGCGACCGGGTTCTGCGAGTCGAACATCACCTCGGGGCCATGCAGCCCGGTGGGGTCGACGATACGCACCACCAGGTTATCGTCTGCCGAAACCGGGCGCCCGTCACTGACCAGTTCACGCATGCTCAGCAAGGCCATCACATAGCCCACTGCCGCGCCGCGGGGGTTGGCATCGGAAAACACCGGCGCCACCATCAGCAGGCCACGCGCATCCGAGCTGGTATCGAACATGGGCAGTGGCTCGGACACCGCCATGCTGCCCGGTCCCAGCGCCCGCGCCAGTGCCGCCAGGGGCACTTCCTGGCCGGCGAGGTCCAGCCCATAGGGCAGCCCGGGCAATTCACCCGACTGGGTATAGAGCACCGGGAAGTAATGGTCGCGCTGGGGAGATGGCCGCCACTGGCCTTGCTCATCCTGGTCGCGGATCACATAGCCCGGGCCGGAATGCGCACTGGCCTGGCGCTCGAACTCGGCGCGTTGCGCGGCTTCGACACGCGGCGCCCAGGCGTAGGCCAGGGTCCGCTGCAGCAATGGCCTGGCGTAGCCGTCGAACTCGTGTGAGGTGATTTCGTTGGAAAAGCTGAAAAACCGCCGCAGCCCGTCCAGGCGCTGCTGCTGTTCGTCAAACCGCTCGGCGATACGGCTGAAACGCTCGCTGGCCAGCAGCTCGAAGCGCTGGCGCAGCTGCTGCTTGTAGAAGGTTTGCGTGGCTAACGCCAGGACGGCCGTCAACAGGCCGCCCACGACCAGGGCGACCAGGGCCACCGCCCAGGCGGACACCGCCTCTGTGCACAGGCCAAGCAACCGCGCACGCACGCCACCCTTTGACATACACCCATCTCGTCACGTCAGCGTCCTGCGGATTATCTTGCCCTGCCCTCAGTTATAGCTATTGGCCATTAGCCGCGCAATGTACCTCGTCGCCTCAACGAAGCTGCAGACGCCAGGCGCGATGGATACGGTTATTGCGGGCGAAGTCCGGGTCCAGGGTCTGGGCCGTGATTTCCTCCACCGCGTAACGCGCCATCAGGTGCTCGTCCAGCTGGAACTTGCGGAAGTTGTTGGAGAAATACAGCACGCCACCCGGCGCCAGGCGGGCCATGGCCAGGTCCAGCAGCTGCACGTGGTCACGCTGCACGTCGAACACGCCTTCCATGCGCTTGGAGTTGGAGAAGGTCGGCGGGTCGATGAAGATCAGGTCGTAGCTGTCTCGGTTGCCCTCTAGCCAGGCCATCACATCGCCCTGCTCCAGGCGGTTGCGCTCGGAGAAGCCATTGAGCGCCAGGTTGCGCCGCGCCCAGTCCAGGTAGGTTTTCGACAGGTCGACGCTGGTGGTGCTGCGCGCGCCGCCCTTGGCCGCATGCGCGGTGGCCGTGGCGGTGTAGCAGAACAGGTTGAGGAAGCGCTTGCCGGCTGCTTCGCGCTGGATGCGCATGCGCATCGGGCGATGGTCGAGGAACAGGCCGGTGTCGAGGTAGTCGGTGAGGTTGACCAGCAGCTTGACGCCGCCCTCGTTCACTTCCTGGAAGCGGCCTTCGGTTGCCTGGCGCTCGTACTGGCGCGTGCCGCTCTGCCGCTCGCGACGCTTGAGCACCACACGCTGCGGCGAAATGCCCAGGGCCTGCGGGATGGCTGCCAGCGCGTCGAGCAGGCGTGCCTGGGCCTTGTCCGGGTCGACCGAACGTGGCGCGGCGTATTCCTGCACGTGCACCCAATCCTGGTACAGGTCGACCGCCAAGGCGTACTCGGGCATGTCGGCATCGTACAAGCGGTAGCAATCGACCTGCTCGCGGCGGGCCCACTTGCCCAGTTGCTTGAGGTTTTTCTGCAGGCGGTTGGCGAACATCTGCGCCCCTTCCGACAGGCGCGCCGGCTCGCTGGCCGGTGCTGCCTGCTGGCGGCTTTCCGCGCCTTCAGGCTGCGCCTCGCGGCGCTCGCCGGTAACGAACTGGTCGGGCTGCACCTTGAACAGCAGCAGCTTGCACGGCAAGGCGCCGTTCCAGAACGCGTACTGCTTGTGGCTGCGAATGCCCATGCGCTTGCCCAGCTGCGGCGCGCCAGTAAATACCGCCGCCTCCCAGCCCATGCAGGCCTGGCGCAGGCGCTCGCCGAGGTTCTGGTAGAGGTACAGCAGGCTGGCTTCGTCACCCAGGCGCTCGCCATAGGGCGGGTTGCTGATGACCAGGCCTTTCTGGTTCTGGTCCGGGCGCGGCTCGAAGGTGCTGACTTCGCCCTGGTAGATCTTCACCCAGTCGCCCAGGCCGGCACGCTCGACGTTGTTGCGGCCTGGCTGGATCAGCCGCGGGTCGGCCTCGTAGCCACGGATCCACAGTGGTGGCCTGGCCAGGCCGGCCTGTGCCCGCGCCTGCGCCTCGTCATGCACCTTGCGCCACAACGCCGGTACATGGCCGAGCCAGGCACTGAAGCCCCAGCGTTCACGCTTGAGGTTGGGCGCGATATCGGCGGCGATCATCGCCGCTTCGACCAGGAAGGTACCCACACCGCACATTGGGTCGGCCAGCGCGCCACCTTCGGCGGCAATGCGCGGCCAGCCGGCGCGGATCAGCACCGCCGCCGCCAGGTTTTCCTTCAGCGGCGCGGCACCTTGCTGCAGGCGGTAGCCACGCTGGTGCAGGCTGTGCCCGGAAAGGTCGAGGGAGAGAATGGCTTCGCCACGGTCCAGGCGCAGGTGCACGCGCACATCTGGGTCGATCTTTTCCACCGACGGGCGCAGGCCTTCGCGGTTGCGCAGCTTGTCGACGATCGCGTCCTTGACCTTCAGCGCACCGAAGTGAGTGTTGTCGATGCCAGAGCCATGGCCGCTGAACTCCACCGCCAGGGTGCCGTCGGCTGCCAGGTGATCGGCCCAGTCGACCGCGTGCACGCCGTCGTAGAGGTCGTCGGCGTTCTTCATGGAGAAGCGCTTGAGTACCAGCAGCACCCGGTTGGCCAGGCGTGACCACAGGCACAGGCGGTAGGCGGTTTCCATGTCGGCGGCGCCGCGAATGGCCGAGGTGTGCTCGCGCACGTCATCCAGGCCGAGGCCCCGCGCCTCTTCGGCAAGCAGGCCTTCCAGGCCTTTGGGGCAGGTGAGGTAAAGTTCGAAACGGTCCGACATGAGTAATCCAGCGCCTTGGGCTATTTGACTGACGGGGCGACGCATCGCCCCGCGATGTTTGCCCGCACACCTTTCCAGCAGGCGTGCGGGTGGCCTTTCCCGGCACGCGAGCGTGCGGTGAAAGGCCGGGCCGCCTGACCGATCTGCGCTTGGCCCAGTGGCAAAGACAGCTTAGATCATCAGGCAGTACGAAAAATTCTGGCGATACCGGGGCCGATGTGACCCTTCGTCGCATTTCAAATTATTACCGTCATCCGCGAGCAACGCTGGCGAAATGACGTCAATGATCGGCAAAGCCTGATCATAGCGGGCTCAACGCTAAACAAGGTTGAGTCGCATTTATTTACTTATCCCCTCACCCTTGGAAAGGTTACGTGCTTATGACAAATCGATCATTCACACGGTGACTCGCATTCGATAGAACTGGACTCAGGCCACTTCGCAACGAGGTGGCACTTTCAGCTCGCCACGCCGGCAGCGAGCGCACACCGGCAGAAAGACTCTGCCCGGCCTCGGAGAGGCCGACGGGACATTACAGTCAACAAGTGAGGGCAACACCCTATGAGAAGACTTAAGCGTGATCCGTTGGAAAGAGCATATTCACGTGGCTACCAATACGGGGTCACCGGCAAATCCCGCGAACTTTGCCCCTTCAATCTTCCTTCTGTTCGCCAAGCCTGGATCAACGGCTGGCGTGAAGGTCGCGGTGATAACTGGGACGGAATGACTGGCACCGCTGGCATCCATAGACTCAACGAAAATCACGCCGTTGGCTGAACGAGGACACTGAATTCGATTTACCATGCACGCCCTATCCGGGCGGCGGGCGAAGGCCCAGGGGCCCCTTGATGGGGCCCTTTTTTATGACTTCGAATCCATATCCGCGCTGGCTTCTTCGCGGGCTTCAGCAGTGCGCTGAACCCTGTGGGAGCGGGCATGCCCGCGAATGGGCCGCCCAGGTCACCGCGGCATCGCAGCGATAGCGTCCACCGCCTCGCGAATCAACGCTGGCCCTCTGTAAATGAAGCCCGAATAAATCTGCACCAGGCTCGCCCCGGCAGCGATCTTCTCGGCGGCATGGCGGCCTTCGGTAATGCCGCCAGCGGCAATGATCGGCAGCTTGCCGCCCAGCTCGCCCGCCAGCACCTTGACGATATGGGTGCTCTTCTCCAGCACCGGCGCGCCCGACAGGCCACCCGCCTCGCCACCGTACGGCAACCCTTCTACACCTTCACGGCCCAGTGTGGTGTTGGTGGCGATCACCGCATCCATGCCCGACTCCATCAGCGCGGCGGCCACCAGGGCGGTTTCTTCGTCGCTCATGTCCGGGGCAATCTTGATTGCCAGAGGGACGCGCTTGCCATGCGTGCCGGCCAATTGCTCGCGGCGCTCGGCCAGGGCATCGAGCAACTGCTTGAGCGAATCGCCGAACTGCAGGCTGCGCAGGCCCGGGGTGTTTGGCGAACTGACGTTGACCGTGATGTAACTGGCGTCGGTGTACACCTTGTCCAGGCAGATCAGGTAGTCATCGACGGCTCGCTCCACCGGGGTGTCGAAATTCTTGCCGATGTTGATGCCCAGCACGCCGTTGTAACGCGCAGCCCGCACCCGGCCGAGCAGGTGATCAACGCCCAGGTTGTTGAAGCCCATGCGGTTGATGATGGCCGTTGCCTCCGGCAGGCGGAACAGCCGCGGCTTGGGGTTGCCCGGCTGCGGGCGCGGGGTGACGGTGCCGATTTCGACGAAGCCGAAGCCCAGCTGGGCGAAACCGTCGATGGCCGCGCCGTTCTTGTCCAGGCCGGCCGCCAGGCCCACCGGGTTGGCGAAGTTCAAGCCCATGACCGTAACCGGCAAAGCCGCCGGCTGCTTGCACAGCATGCCGTTGAGGCCAAGACGGCCACCGGCGCCGATCAGGTCCAGGGACAGGTCGTGGGAGGTTTCCGGGGAAAGCTTGAACAGCAGCTGGCGGGCCAGGGTATACATGGGCGGGCAAGGCTCGGGGTGAATGAGGGGGCGATTATAGCCAGCGCGAGGCCGGCATGACAGCAAATCGTGGGGCTGCTGCGCAGCCCATCGCCGGCAAGCCGGCTCCCACAGGGGCAACACAAGAGCTGAAACCTGTGCTGTATCTGTGGGAGCTGGCTTGCCGGCGATGAGGCCAATGCAGGCGGCACAAGGCAGTTGCTCCACAGGGATGCTCCCACAGGTACAACACAAGGGCTGAAACCTGTGCTGTACCTGTGGGAGCTGGCTTGCCGGCGATGAGGCCAATGCAGGCGGCACAGGGCAGTTGCTCCACAGGGATGCTGCCGATGGCACATCGGTTGCACCGGAAAAGCCCACAGCCTTATCAGTACGGGCGAGGAACCTTGTGAACACTGTACCCCGAGCAACGCCCCTGGCCTGGGTCAACGGCAGCGACGCGCCGGAAAAGCCCAGCCTGAACATCGGCTACATGGCCCTGACCGACTGCGCCTCGGTAGTAGTCGCCGCCACCCAGGGCTTTGCCCAGCAGCACGGCCTTACCCTCAACCTCAAGCGCCAGGGCTCCTGGGCCGGGCTGCGCGACAAGCTGGTCAGCGGCGAGCTGGATGCCGCGCACTGCCTGTATGGCCTGGTCTATGCCGTGCACCTGGGCATCGGCGGTGTACCGGCCAGCGCCATGGCCGTGCTCATGGGGCTGAACCAGAACGCCCAGGCCATAAACCTGTCCCCGGCCCTGCAGCGCAAAGGCGTGACCAACCCTGAAGCATTGGCGCGCCTGGTGCACCAGCATGGCGCACGCCTCACCTTCGCCCAGACCTTCCCCACCGGCACCCACGCCATGTGGCTGTATTACTGGCTGGCCAGCCAGGGCATCCACCCATTGCGCGACGTCGACAGCGTGGTGGTACCACCAGCGCAGATGGCCGCGCATATCCAGGCCGGGCGCATCGACGGTTTCTGCGTGGGCGAACCCTGGGCTGCCGATGCCGTAGCCACGGGCCAGGGCTTCACCCTGGCCACCAGCCAGTCGATCTGGCCGGACCACCCGGAAAAGGTCTTGGCCTGCGCCCGCGCCTTTGCCGAGCAATACCCCAACAGCGCCCGCGCGCTGATCAAGGCGGTCCTCGCCGCCAGCCGCTTCATCGAGCAAAGCCCGGAGAACCGCCGCAGCACTGCGCAACTGCTCAGCGGCAGCGCCTACCTGGCCACCCCGCTGGCAAGTATCGAACCACGCCTGCTCGGCAGCTATCACGATGGCCTGGGCAACTACTGGCAAGACCCGCACGCCCTGCGCCTGCACGATCATGGCCGGGCCAACCTGCCGTACCTGTCCGACGGCATGTGGTTCATGACCCAGTTCCGCCGCTGGGGCCTGCTGCGCGACGACCCCGACTACCTCGGCGTGGCCCGCCAGGTCCAGCAGCTGGCACTGTATGGCGAGGCGGCACAAAGCCTCGGCGTGGCCTGCCCCGAGCAGCCGATGCGCAGCAGCCTGCTGATCGATGGCAGCCGCTGGGACGGCAGTGACCCCTACGGTTATGCCCGCAGTTTCAGCCTGCATGCACTGGGCGACCTGCCTGATGCCCGTGTCGGCGCGTGAGGGGGACCATTCATGTTGCGCATCCTGCTGATCGACGACACCCAGAGCAAACTCGGCCGCCTCAAGGCGGCCTTGAGCGAGGCCGGCTTCGAGGTCATCGAAGCCCCGGACCTGACCATCGACCTGCCCGCCTGCGTCGAAACGGTGCGCCCGGACGTGGTGCTGATCGATACCGACTCACCGGACCGCGATGTGATGGAACAGGTGGTCCTGGTCAGTCGTGACCAGCCGCGGCCAATCGTGCTGTTCACCGACGAGCACGACCCTGGGGTAATGCGCCAGGCGATCCAGGCAGGGGTCAGCGCCTACATCGTCGAAGGCATCCATGCCGCGCGGCTGCAACCGATCCTGGACGTGGCCATGGCCCGCTTCGAAAGCGACCAGGCGCTGAAGGCGCAGCTGCTTGCGCGCGACCAGCAACTGGCCGAGCGCAAGCGCATCGAGCAGGCCAAGGGTTTGCTGATGAAGATGAAGGACTGCAACGAAGAACAGGCCTACACCCTGATGCGCCGCCAGGCCATGAGCCGGCAGCAGAAGCTGATCCAGGTGGCCGAGCAGATCATTGCCATGCACGAGATGCTGGGCTGACGCTTCGTTCAAAACCTCACGCGATCCATGTGGGAGCGGCCTTGTGTCGCGAAAGGGGCGCGTAGCGGCCCCCGAATTTCCAGCTTCGCCGCAGACATTGCCGGGGCTGCTGCGCAGCCCTTTCGCGACACAAGGCCGCTCCCACATAACCCGAGTCAACCCACGGTCCGAGTTGGCCCATCTCTTGCTGAACAAATATCACCGGTAGCCAACGGCGGTTGCCCACTTGATCCCGACAAAGACGTCGCTCTCCCCTCCACCCACGTGGAGCGGGTAGCGGCGTCTTTTTCGTTCCGTTGCATTGCCGAGTGAGGTGTTCGATGAGTACCAGCTTCTGGAAATCCGGGCATGTGCCCACGCTGTTCGCCGCGTTCCTGTACTTCGACCTCAGCTTCATGGTCTGGTACCTGCTTGGCCCACTGGCGGTGCAGATTGCTGCCGATCTGCAGCTGAGTGCACAACAACGGGGCCTGATGGTGGCCACGCCGATCCTGGCCGGGGCGATCCTGCGCTTTGCCATGGGCGTGCTGGTCGACCGCCTGTCGCCCAAGACCGCCGGGCTGATCGGCCAGGTGGTGGTCATCGTCGCCCTCGCCGCTGCCTGGAACCTGGGCGTGCACAGCTATGAACAAGCGCTGCTGCTGGGCGTGTTCCTCGGCTTTGCCGGCGCTTCGTTCGCCGTGTCACTGCCGCTGGCCTCGCAGTGGTACCCGCCACAGCACCAAGGCAAAGCCATGGGCATTGCCGGTGCCGGCAACTCCGGCACGGTGTTCGCCGCCCTGCTGGCCCCGGCGCTGGCTGCGGGCTTTGGCTGGAACAATGTGTTCGGCTTCGCGCTGGTCCCGCTGTCGCTGGCCCTGTTGGTGTTCGCCCTGCTGGCACGCAATGCTCCGCAGCGGCCCAAGCCAAAAGCCATGGCCGACTACCTCAAGGCCCTGGGCGACCGTGACAGCTGGTGGTTCATGTTCTTCTACAGCGTCACCTTCGGCGGCTTCATCGGCCTGGCCAGTGCCCTGCCCGGCTATTTCAGCGACCAGTATGGCCTGAGCCCGGTCACCGCTGGCTACTACACCGCTGCCTGCGTGTTCGCCGGCAGCCTGATGCGCCCGCTCGGCGGCGCTCTGGCCGACCGCTTCGGCGGCATCCGCACCCTGCTGGGCATGTACAGCGTGGCGGCTATCTGCATCGCTGCAGTCGGCTTCAACCTGCCTAGCGCCGCCGCCGCACTGGCGCTGTTCGTCAGTGCCATGCTCGGCCTGGGCGCCGGCAATGGCGCGGTGTTCCAGCTGGTACCGCAGCGTTTCCGCCAGGAGATCGGCGTGATGACCGGGCTGATCGGCATGGCCGGCGGCATCGGTGGCTTCCTGCTGGCCGCCGGGCTTGGCACCATCAAGCAGCACACCGGTGACTACCAGCTGGGGCTGTGGCTGTTCGCCAGCCTGGGCTTGCTGGCCTGGTTCGGCCTGCACGGCGTGAAACAGCGCTGGCGCACCACCTGGGGCTCGGCTGCGGTTACCGCGGCACGGGTCTGAGGCACAGCCATGAGCCTGCAACTGAACTTTGCCCAGGCCAGCGCCACCGGGCCGCGCGAGGAAAACCAGGATGCCCTGCGCCTGGTTACCCCGGCGCCGGAGCTGGCCGCCAGCAAAGGCTACCTGTTCGCCCTCGCCGACGGCGTCAGCCAATGTGCCGATGGCGGCCTGGCAGCCCGTGCCAGCCTGCAGGCGCTGGCCCTGGACTACTACGCCACCCCCGCGACCTGGAGCGTGGCCCAGGCCCTCGACCGCCTGTTGCTGGCGCAGAACCGCTGGTTGCGTGCCCAAGGCAGTGGCC
The DNA here is from genome assembly GCF_002453565.1 of Pseudomonas sp. UBA6753. Taxonomy (NCBI): domain Bacteria; kingdom Pseudomonadati; phylum Pseudomonadota; class Gammaproteobacteria; order Pseudomonadales; family Pseudomonadaceae; genus Pseudomonas; species Pseudomonas sp. UBA6753. Next base: position 30,795 of record NZ_DKHD01000007.1, read on the forward strand.
AGCCACTGCTGACCACCCTCAGCGCGCTGGTGCTGCGTGGCCGGCGCTTTACCCTGGCCCACGTGGGTGACTGCCGCGTGTACCGCTGGCACGCTGGGCGCCTGCAATGCCTGAGCGAAGACCATGTATGGGACCAGCCAGGCATGCAGCATGTGCTTAAACGCGCGCTGGGCCTGGACCAGCACCTGCTGGTGGATTATCTGGAAGGTGAGCTGCAGCCGGGCGAGAGCTTCCTGCTGTTGAGCGATGGCGTATGGGCCAGCCTGGGCGACCAGCACATCCAGGCGGTACTGCGCGAGCAACCCGACCTGCAACTGGCCGTCGACACCCTGGTCGCCAGCGCGCACCTGAACGGCAGCCAGGACAACGCCAGTGCCTTGCTGGTGCAGGTCGAGCAACTGGGCACGGCCAACCTGGGCGACACCTTGGCGCAACTGCAGCAATGGCCAGTGCCCGGCCCGCTGCGTGAAGGCCAGGTAATCGATGGCTGGCAAGCCGAAAAGCTGCTTTCGCAAAGCCGCCAGTCGCTGCTGTACCGGGTACGCGATGCCCAGGGCCAAGCCTGGCTGCTGAAGACCCTGCCCGCCGCACGCGAGCAGGAGCCCGGCGCGGCGCAAGGGCTGTTGCTGGAAGAATGGTTCCTGCGCCGGGTCGCTGGCCGGCACTTCCCCGAGCTGCACACCGCCAGCCAGCGCCAGCACCTGTACTACGTGATGCGCGAATACCCCGGCCAGAGCCTGGCAGCGCTGCTGGCCGAGCACGGCCCGCTACCCATGCCGCAGTGGCTGGAGCTGGCCCGGCAGCTGCTGCAGGCGGTCGGCGTACTGCACCGGCGCAACCTGCTGCACCGCGACATCAAGCCAGAAAACCTGCACCTGGGCAGCGATGGCCAGCTGCGCCTGCTGGACTTCGGCCTGGCCTACTGCCCGGGGCTGTCCGAAGACCCGCTGCACGAGTTGCCGGGCACGCCGTCATACATTGCCCCGGAAGCGTTCGACGGCCAGCCGCCCAGCCCACGCCAGGACCTGTATGCCGTGGGCGTGACGCTGTATCACCTGCTGACCGGGCATTACCCCTACGGCGAAGTGGAGGCTTTCCAGCGCCCGCGCTTCGGCCAACCGGTCAACGCCGCGCGCTACCGCCCCGACCTGCCGGAATGGCTGCAACATAACCTGCAGCAGGCACTGGCAGCGGACCCGGCGCAGCGCTTCGAAACCGCCGAACACTGGTTGCTGCTGCTCGAACGTGGCGACCGCCAGGAACTGCCCAGCCGGCCACGGCCGTTGCTGGAGCGCGAACCGTTGAAGGTCTGGCGCACCCTGGCGCTGCTGTCCTTGCTGTTCAACCTGATATTGCTGCTCACCCTGCTCAAGGGCTGAACGCACCTTGCTAATGAGGAAACCCTGATGAATGCGAAAGTCTGGCTGGTTGGTGCTGGCCCTGGTGACCCCGAACTGCTCACCCTCAAGGCTGTACGCGCATTGCAGCAAGCCGCTGTGGTGATGATCGACGACCTGGTCAACCCGGCGGTGCTGGAGCATTGCCCACAGGCCCGGGTGATTGCCGTGGGCAAGCGCGGCGGCTGCCGCTCCACGCCGCAGGCATTCATCCAGCGCCTGATGCTGCGCCATGCGCGGCAAGGGCGCTGCGTGGTCCGGCTCAAGGGCGGCGACCCGTGCATCTTCGGCCGTGGTGGTGAAGAGGCGCTGTGGTTGCAGGGGCATGGCGTCGAGGTGGAAGTGGTCAACGGGATCACCGCCGGCCTGGCTGGCGCCACGCAATGCGGGATTTCCCTGACCTCACGGGGTGTGAGCCGGGGCGTGACGCTGGTCACGGCACATACCCAGGACGACAGCGAACTGAACTGGGCGGCCTTGGCCCAGGGTGGGACGACGCTGGTGGTGTACATGGGCGTGGCCAGGCTGGAGCAGGTGCGCCAAGGGTTGCTGGACGGGGGCATGGCACCGGCGACGCCGGTGGCGATGATCGAAAATGCCTCGTTGCCGCAGCAGCGGGAGTGCAGGAGCGATGTGCGGGGGATGGTCGAGGATGCGCGGGGGTTTGGCTTGCGTAGCCCGGCGATTTTGGTGATTGGGGAGGTGGTTGGGGAACAGGTGGTTCAGGAATTGGTGGCAATTGCAGGATGATGCAGTGCCTGTAAAGGCCCCTTCGCGGGCTTGCCCGCTCCCACAGAGATTGCACACAGCCTGCGAAAGGGGCGGCACACCACACAAATCCCAGGCAAAGAAAAACCCGGCCGAGGCCGGGTTTTTCATGAAGCTTCAAACCAATTACTTGGCCTGGGCTTCTACCTGAGCTTCAACGCGACGGTTGACAGCACGGCCTTCTTCGGTGGCGTTGTCGGCAACCGGACGGGTTTCGCCGTAGCCAACCGAGTCAACACGGCTGGATTCCACGCCGTACTGCTGGGTCAGGACCTGCTTGACAGCGTTGGCACGACGCTCGGACAGCTTCTGGTTGTAAGCGTCTGGGCCGACGGAGTCAGTGTGACCTTCCACGGTGGTGGTGGTCTGTGGGTACTGCTTCATGAAGTCAGCCAGGTTCTTGATGTCGCCGTAGCTATTTGGCTTGACGACCGACTTGTCGAAGTCGAACTTGACGTCCAGCTCAACGCGAACGACTTCGGCAACAGCCGGGCAGCCATCAGCGTCAACGGTAACGTTGGCTGGGGTGTCTGGGCACTTGTCGACGTTGTCGCAAACGCCGTCGTTGTCGGAGTCGGAGCACACTTCGGCAACTGGAGCCGGAGCGACTTCAGCTTGCTTCGGGCTACCGCCGAAGTTCAGACCAACACCAACGGTCGGGCCCCACTCGGTGTTGCCGTTGTCGATGTTGTACATGGCTTCTACGCCAGCACGGGCGAAGAACATGTCGGTGATGTACCACTTGGCGCCAGCGCCAACGTTGGCGAAGGTGGAGTGGTCGCGGCCGCTACGAGTGGCCTGGCCCAGGCTCTCGTGAGCGAAACCGGCGGAAACGTACGGACGCAGAGCGTCGCCCACGGTACCGAAGTGGTAGGTAGCGTCGAGCTTGGCCTTGGAACCTTTGATGTCTTTGTTGAAGACTTCACCACGAGCGTTGTGGGTCTCGTTGTAGCCGAGGTCCAGGGAAACGTCGTCGGTCAGGAAGTAGCCCAGGCGAACACCAGGATTGGTGCCGTCGTTCTTGAAGTTACGTTCGCTGTCGTAGTACTGCTTGGTAACGTTGCCTTCGATTTCCACAGCGCCTTGGCCTTGAGCCAGAACGCCGAACGAAGTAGCAGCGACGAGCGAGCCAATGGCCAAGCCCAAGGTGTTTTTCAATTTCATCCGTTAAATCCCCATCTGGTGATAGTTAAGCAGTCCCACCACAAACAAGGGGGACAACTCGACGGCAAGTCTAGCAGAACTCGCCGGTTCGTTAGAGATATTTGCACGCCACTAAGTTTCATCGAGGCCGGCAAATTTCTCCCGAAGCTTGTCTAGCGCGCGCTTGTAGCGCATTTTTGTCGCGCTCAGGCCCATGTGCATGATGTCGGCAATTTCCTGAAATTCCAGCTCTGCGACAAAACGCAGCACCAGGATTTCCCGATCAATCGGGTTCACATGCACCAGCCACTTGTCCAGCCCGCCTTTTTCTTCCGGCTTCGGAGCCTTGTCTTCGGACGCCTCTTCAACAGGGTCCAGACTCAAGGCATCCATCAACCGACGTTTACGGCGCTCCTTGCGGTACTGGGTAATACATTCGTTGTAGGTGATGCTGTAGAGCCAGGTCTTGAACTTGGACTTACCCTCGAAGTTCTTCAGCCCGTACAGCACTTTCAACATGACTTCCTGACAGACATCGTCCGCGTCACGGTCGTTCCCCAGATAACGCGCACAGACGTTGAACAGGGTCCGTTGGTAGCGCCGCATGAGCTCTTCATAGGCGCGGGTAACGTGGTACAGCTCCTCATGCGAACGCGCCACCAACTCTTCGTCGGTGAGCTCGCGGGGGTCATAACGCATGGGCGGCGAATGAACTTTATTCAAAACGGATCTGGCCGACAGTCAGGTCAATGTCGCCGCGCGACCCCGTGGGTCGATTTTCGCGGCGGCATACATTAACAGCTTTGTGCGGTTAGCGGCTATTGACTCGCTGTTCAAGCAGCTCACGATTGGACAGCGATACCAGTTCGCCATCATCGGTCAGCAGCGTCGTCTTGACCGTACCGATCTCCTCGATATGCCCTTCGACCTCGCCAATCCGCACCTGCTGGCCTACCTGGTACAGCTCGCGCACGTAGATGCCGGCCAGGATCTGCCCGGCGATTTCGCGGCTGCCCAGGCCCATTGCCAACGCAACGGCCAGACCAACGGTAATCAGCCCGATCACGATCACATGGTTCAGCAGGTCGGTTTTCACCTCCAGCTGGCTGATGGCCACCGAGATGCTGATGATGATCACCAGGCCCTGGGTGATACGCCCCAGGCCTGCCGAGTATTCCAGGCCGATGCCTTCGGCTGCGCCGCGTACCAGGCCGTTTGCCACCTGGGCCAGCAGCACGCCAGCCAGCAGCACCAGGGCTGCGCCGAACACCTTCGGCAGGTACAGGGCAAGCATGTCGAGGGTTGCCGAGACCCGCTCCAGGCCCAGCGACTCGGCGGCCGAGACCAGGAAGATGAGCAACACGAACCAGTAGACGATCTTGCCGATCAGGGTGGAGATGGGTACCTGGATGCCGACCCGGCCGAGCATCTTGGTCAGGCCGGTGCCGGCCATCAGGCGGTCCAGGCCGAACTTGGCCAGCAGTTTGGACAGCAGCGTGTCGAGCAGCTTGGCCACCACGAAACCGAGCAGCACCACGACCAGCGCGCCGAACAGGTTGGGGATAAAGTTCGCTACCTTGGTCCAAAGGGCAGTCATGGCGGTGACCAGGCTCTGGGTCCAGAGATCGAGTTCCATATTCAATCGGCCTTATCTGCTTTGCTGCCGTTGGCAGCGTTGCGGGAAGAGTGTCGACGCACCGGCGCAACATGCGCCGCGCCATTGTTCACGGCGATTAGCAGCGCCTGGCTCCAGCGGCCAAGCAGGCTGAACAGATCGCCCGCGCCAACCTGGCGGTTGGCGGTTTTCAGCACGCGACCCAGGCAAGCGGCGTCGTCCCGGTCGTCCCGGTCATTGCCGGAGGGTGACGCCTTGAGCAGGTCGCGCAGGGATTCTTCAAACGGATCGTGCATGGGCACCTCGCGCAGTGTCAGTCAGAGACGAGATGGCCGGTCGATGGGTCACACATCGCATTGGGACGAGTGTTTCAAAATGAATGCGCGTCGGCTTCTTCGCGGGCACGCCCGCTCCCACAGGGACACCACAGCCTTCAGGTACTTTGGGATCCCTGTGGGAGCGGGCGTGCCCGCGAAGAGGCCAGAGCAGGTCAATGAGCATCTATACCCACCGCAACCGCCGGAACAGCCACCACTGCCCCACCGCCAGCCCCAGCACGACGATGCAGGCAAACAGGAAGCCATAGGGGTTTTCCGCCCCCGGGATGCCGCCGACATTGATGCCCAGCAGCCCGGTGATGAAGCTCATGGGCAGGAAGATGCAGGTGATGATGCCGAAGCGGTACATGGTGCGGTTCATGCGCTCGCTGCGCCGGCGATCCTGGCTTTCCAGCACCAGGGCGGCCCGCTCGCGGGTCAGTTCCAGCTCTTCGAGGTAGCGGATAAGGCTGTTGTTCAGCTCGTTCCAGTAATCGGCGTCGGCATCGACGAACCAGCTCCATTTGCTACGCGACAGCTGGGCGTAGATCTCTCGCTGCGGAGCCAGGAAACGCCGCAGACCGGCGGCACGCCGGCGAATCTGCTGCAGGCAGCCATTCTCTGGAGTGTACCGTTCGTCGGATTCGACCTTTTCTTCTTCCAGGTCGACCAGTTCGGACAAGTCGCTGACCAGGCCCTGGACCTTTTCGGTCAGCAGTTCGCCCATCAGCAGCAACAGCTCGGAAGCCGATTTCGGGCCCCTGCCCTCTTCGAGCTGCTGGAGAATCTCGTCACTGGCGCGCAACGGCCGCAGGCGCAGCGAGATAACCCGCTGCGCCTCGGCGAAGATGCGCACCGAGACCATGTCTTCGGGCTCTGCACCCGGGTTGAGGTTGACCCCACGCAGGAACAGCAACAACTGTTCATCGGCCATGGGCAGCAGGCGCGGCCGGGTATTTTCTTCCAGCAGCAGCTCGCAGGCGAATGCGCTCAGGCCGCTGTCGTGCAGCAGCCAGGTGCGGGTTTGCGGATGGCTGCGGTCCCAGTGCAGCCACAGGCTCTGCTCGGGTTGCAGCTGCAGGTCGTCCAGCTCGGTACGGGCAATCGAGCGCGCGCCGCCTTTGCCATCGAGCACCAGGGCGTGTACCAGCCCCCACTGCGCGTTGTCTTCCTCGAACATCAAAGCTCCATCAGCGCGGGCGGCGCATCACTCCGGCATTTTCAGCGGGCTTGGCGAGACCAGCACGCCATTGTTGTCGGCATACACGTACTCGCCCGGGCGGAAGGTCACCCCGGCGAAGGTCACTGCCACGTTGAGGTCGCCGATGCCGCGCTTGTCGGTCTTCATCGGGTGGCTGGCCAGGGCCTGCACGCCGACGTCGGTCTGGATCAGCACGTCGACGTCACGCACGCAGCCGTAGATCACCAGGCCTTCCCAGCCGTTCTTGGCAGCCTTCTCGGCGAGCATGTCGCCGAGCAGTGCACGGCGCAGCGAGCCACCACCATCGACGACCAGGACCTTGCCCTTGCCATCGAGCTCGACCTGCTCCTTGACCAGCGAGTTGTCTTCGAAGCACTTGATGGTGACGATCTGGCCGCCGAACGAATCGCGGCCGCCGAAATTGCTGAACATCGGTTCCAGCACCTGCACCAGGTCCGGGTAGGCATCACACAGGTCGGGCGTAACGTAATGCTGCATGGGAAGCTCCTGTCAGTCACAACGAAAGCGGGTATCGGCCAAGGCTACACCGTAGAGCCCATTGCAGTCATCCGGGACCAAGCAGTCAGTTGTGTTTTGCCTGTACCGGCCCTTTCGCGGGCACGCCCGCTCCCACAGGGACCACACAGGGGCTGAATGCTGTGAGGTCCCTGTGGGAGCGGGCGTGCCCGCGAAAGGGCCAGCACAGGCGCAACCCATTCAACCGACAGGCACAGGCTCCGCCACCACCGTGGACTCATGCACCGGCACCAGCGGATCCCGCAGCCAACGCTCCACCAACGGCCACACCTGCACCTGCGCGGCCTTGCTCACCAGCATGTCGACATGCCCGAAAGCCTCGAAGCCTTCCTCGGGGCCCAACCGCAGAAACTGCTTGCGCTCACCGCCCAATTGCTCGAACAGCTTGCGGCAGGCCCACACCGGGTCCTGGAAGTCCCCCGCACCAGCCACGGCCAGCAGCGGCACATCCACCTTGGCCAGCCCCGCCCACCAGTCGCTCTGTTTGTCGCCAAAGCGCCCGAACAGGCCATGCCAGCGCATGCTTTCCAGGGCCAGGCCGATCGGCTCATCCTCCGGCCCACGCTTGAAACGCGGCCCGGAAATCTGCCCCCAGCGCTTGAGCAGCAGCTTCGCCCCCCAGGCCAGCGGCGGCACCTTCAACGGCCAGTACACGCGGCTGATCTGGGTACCGAACAGCGCCACGCTGGCCACCTGCTCGGCAGGCAGAAAACCACCGCCCAGCGCTGCCGCCAGGGTCGTACCACCCAGGGAATGGCCGACCCAGTGCGGCGCCTGGCCCGATTGCTCGCGCACGAACGCGGCAATCAGCGGCAGGTCATCGCGGGCATAGGCGGCGACGCTGTTGTGCTTCCAGTCATGGTTGCGCGGCGACAGGCCGTGGCCGCGCATTTCCGGGATCCACACATCGAAGCCGGCGCGGGCGAGATAGGCCCCCAGGCCAACCCCTTTGGGCGAGTACCAGAAGCGGCGGTTGGAGAAGCTGCCGTGCAGGAGAATCACCGGCACGCCCTGGGCCTGGCCCTGATCGGCCAGCCCCAGGCGGGTGACAGCCAGCTCGACGCTGGGGTCAGGGCTGTTGCCGGCCTTGATCCGGTACACGTCTTCGCTGAGGTCGCCGCGGCGTTCGGCACTGAGCAGGGCCACGGGGAATAGAGTGCTGCTGCTTTGCATAAGGTTGCTTGGTGCACAAAAAAGGGCGGGATCCATTGCTGGAGCTCGCCCTGGAAAAAACCAGGCGGGGGTACGCCAGACGTACCCCCGCGTTTTACTGCATCAGACCGCGCCCTGCCCTTCGGCCAGGTAGAACCAGGTTTCGAGTACCGAGTCCGGGTTCAGCGACACGCTGTCGATGCCCTGTTCCATCAGCCACTTGGCCAGGTCCGGGTGGTCCGACGGGCCCTGGCCGCAGATGCCGATGTACTTGCCAGCCTTGTTGCACGCGGCAATGGCGTTGGCCAGCAGCTTCTTCACCGCAGGGTTACGCTCGTCGAACAGGTGGGCGATGATGCCCGAGTCACGGTCCAGGCCCAGGGTCAGCTGGGTCAGGTCGTTCGAGCCGATCGAGAAGCCGTCGAAGTATTCCAGGAACTCTTCGGCGAGGATGGCGTTGGACGGCAGTTCGCACATCATGATCACGCGCAGGCCGTTTTCGCCGCGGGCCAGGCCGTTTTCGGCAAGCAGGTCGACGACCTGGCTGGCTTCACCCAGGGTGCGTACGAACGGCACCATGATCTCGACGTTGGTCAGGCCCATCTCGTTGCGCACGCGCTTGAGCGCACGGCACTCGAGCTCGAAGCAGTCACGGAACGATTCGCTGATGTAGCGCGAAGCGCCACGGAAGCCCAGCATCGGGTTTTCTTCTTCCGGCTCGTACAGCTTGCCGCCGATCAGGTTGGCGTACTCGTTGGACTTGAAGTCCGACAGGCGCACGATGACCTTTTTCGGGTAGAAGGCCGCAGCCAGGGTGCTGATGCCTTCGACCAGCTTCTCGACATAGAAGCCGACCGGGTCGTTGTAGCCGGCGATACGCTTGTCGACGCTGTCCTTCAGGTCGGCCGGCAGGCCTGCGTAGTTCAGCAGTGCCTTGGGGTGCACGCCGATCATGCGGTTGATGATGAACTCCAGGCGCGCCAGGCCGACACCGGCGTTGGGCAGCTGGGCGAAATCGAACGCACGGTCCGGGTTGCCGACGTTCATCATGATCTTGAACGGCAGGTCAGGCATGGCGTCGACCGAGTTCTGCTTGACGTCGAAGCCCAGCTCGCCCTCGAAGATGAAGCCGGTATCGCCTTCGGCACAGGATACGGTCACGCCCTGGCCGTCTTTCAGCACCTGGGTGGCGTTGCCGCAACCGACCACGGCCGGAATGCCCAGCTCACGGGCGATGATCGCCGCGTGACAGGTACGCCCGCCACGGTTGGTGACGATGGCGCTGGCGCGCTTCATCACCGGTTCCCAGTCCGGGTCGGTCATGTCGGAGACGAGCACGTCGCCCGGCTGGACCTTGTCCATTTCCGATACGTCGTTGATCACGCGGACCTTGCCGGCGCCGATGCGCTGGCCAATGGCGCGGCCTTCGACCAGTACGGTGCCCTTCTCTTTCAGCAGGTAGCGTTCCATGACGTTGGCGCTGGAGCGGCTCTTCACCGTCTCGGGGCGCGCCTGGACGATGTACAGCTTGCCGTCGTCACCGTCCTTGGCCCATTCGATGTCCATCGGGCGCTGGTAGTGCTTCTCGATGATCATGGCCTGCTTGGCCAGCTCGCTGACCTCGGCATCGGTCAGGCAGAAGCGCGCGCGCTCGGCGCGGTCCACTTCGACGGTCTTGACCGAGCGGCCGGCCTTGGCTTCTTCGCCGTAGACCATCTTGATCGCCTTGCTGCCCAGGTTACGGCGCAGGATGGCCGGGCGGCCGGCCTCCAGGGTTTGTTTGTGCACGTAGAATTCGTCAGGGTTGACCGCACCCTGCACCACGGTTTCGCCCAGGCCGTAGGCGCCGGTGATGAACACCACGTCGCGGAAGCCCGACTCGGTGTCGAGGGTGAACATGACGCCGGCAGTGCCGGTTTCGGAGCGGACCATGCGCTGCACGCCGGCGGACAGGGCTACCAGCTTGTGGTCGAAGCCCTGGTGCACGCGGTAGGCGATGGCACGGTCGTTGAACAGCGAGGCGAACACTTCCTTGGCCGCGCGGATCACGTTGTCGACGCCGCGGATGTTGAGGAAGGTTTCCTGCTGACCGGCGAACGAGGCGTCCGGCAGGTCTTCGGCGGTGGCCGAGGAGCGCACGGCAACTGCCATGTTGTCGTTGCCGGCAGCCATTTCGGCGAAGGCCGTACGGATTTCCGAATCCAGGCGGGCCGGGAAGTCGGCTTCCATGACCCACTGGCGAATCTGCGCGCCGGTCTTGGTCAGGGCGTTGATGTCATCCACGTCGAGTGCGTCGAGCGCGGCGTGGATACGGTCGTTGAGACCACTCTGTTCGAGAAAATCGCGGTACGCCTGCGCCGTAGTGGCAAAGCCGCCCGGCACCGATACACCAGCACCTGCGAGGTTGCTGATCATCTCGCCCAGGGATGCGTTCTTGCCCCCCACATGCTCCACATCATGGACGCCGAGCTTATCGAGGGAAACTACGTACTCTACCAAGGTGATCTCTCCACTAACTGTATTGGAAAAGCTCAAGGGCGCCCGCCTGCCTTCGTTGACTTGGCCGGACGCTTGTGGCCTGTACCTGGAAAATAAGTGAGAATGCCGACAGCCGCATTCGGCAAACCGAACTTATCATATCCAAGAAACGTCATCAGCTTAAGGCCCAGATCGCAAATGAAACGAACCGCGTTCTTCATCTCCGACGGCACCGGCATCACTGCCGAAACCCTGGGCCAGAGTCTGCTCGCTCAATTCGAGAGCATTCCGTTCAATAAATTCACCCGTCCCTACATCGATTCGCCGGAAAAGGCGCGGACCATGGTCCAGCAGATCAACGCCGCAGCCGAGCGCGATGGTGTACGCCCGATCATCTTCGACACCATCGTCAATCAGGACATCCGTGAGATCCTGGCTACCTCGAATGGCTTCATGATCGACATCTTTTCTTCGTTTTTGTCCCCGCTTGAACAAGAATTGACTGCCCATTCGTCGTATTCCGTCGGCAAGTCGCACTCGATCGGCGGCAATTCCAACTACATGGAACGCATCGAGGCGGTGAATTTCGCCCTGGACAACGACGATGGCGCGCGCACCCACTACTACGACAAGGCCGACCTGATCCTGGTAGGCGTATCGCGCTGCGGCAAGACACCCACCTGCCTGTACATGGCCATGCAGTTCGGCATCCGCGCCGCCAACTACCCGCTGACCGAGGACGACATGGAGCGCCTGCAGCTGCCGGCGGTGCTGAAAAAGCACCACAACAAGCTATTCGGCCTGACCATCGACCCCGACCGCCTCACCGCCATCCGCCACGAGCGCAAGCCCAACAGCCGCTATTCCAGCTTTGCCCAGTGCGAGTTCGAAGTGCGCGAGGTGGAAAACCTGTTCCGCCGGGAGAACATTCCCAACATCAATTCCACGCATTTTTCCGTGGAAGAGATTTCGGCGAAGATTCTGGTGGAGAAAGGGGTGGAGCGCAGGTTCAAGTAAGCCTGTACCGGCCTCTTCGCGGGCGCGCCCGCTCCCACAGGTATCGCACAAGACTCAAGGTTGGTGGGGATCTGTGGGAGCGGGCATGCCCGCGAAGAGGCCAGCACAGGCATACAAAAAAGCCCCGGCATCACTGCCGGGGCTTTTCATTTCAGCTCATGGCTCAGGACGGCACCACCGCCGCCTGCCCGCTCATGGCCAGGTCGACCAGCTCGCGGTTGGCCACCGCGTACATCGCATAGTCGGTACCGGTGGCATTGCGCAGGTCATCCAGCATGGCGCGCCAGCGCTCCACCATCACCCGGTGCTGCTCGGCCCACAGCGCCACGCGGGCGTCCATGTCTTCCGGTGCATCGGCCATCTGCAGTACCGAGATGGTGATCGCCCGCTGCTGCAGGTCGATGTCATCGCGGAATGCCTCGCGAGCCAGCGCCTGCCAGTTGTTCTCCACCGGCAGGTTGCTGATTTCCTGCAGGTACCAGGTCAGGTCCAGTGCGCTGCCCACGGCGAAGAACGCCTTGGCCACCTGCGCCGGGTCATGGCCGGTAACATCCGAAGCCTCGATGATCGGCAACAGGGTGTACAGGTGGGTAGTGCCAGCCACCATGCGCGCCAGCAACTCCGGCACACCAGCCTCGACGAAGCCCTGGTAGCGCACCATCCAGCGCTCGCGGGTCGGGCCTTCGAGCAACTCGTCGAGCTTGAGCCCCAGTTGCGCGATCTTCGGCCCGAAATGCGCGGTGTCGCGCCCGGCGTCCTGCTCGTTGCGGCGGCTGCGCAGGAACCAGCGGGTGGCACGGCGGCCCAGGCGCATCAGCTCGTCCATCAGGGTCAGCTGGATTTCCGCCGGCACCTGGTAGTCCAGTGCCTCGATCTGGCGGAACCAGTGCGGCAGATGGAAGATGTCGCGCACGATCACATAGGCCCCGGCCACGTTGGCCGGGCTCATGCCGGTCGACTCCTTCAGGCGCTGGACGAAGGTGATGCCCATGTTGTTGACCAGGTCGTTGGCGATCTGGGTGCTGACGATTTCGCGCTTCAGGCGGTGGCGGCGCATGGACTCGGCGAATTTGCTGACCAGCGACGGCGGGAAGGCGGTTTCCATGTCGCGGGTCAGGTAGTCGTCGTCCGGCACCAGCGACTTGAGCAGCTGTTCCTTGAGGTCGATCTTACTGTACGAGATCAGCACCGACAGCTCGGCGCGGGTCAGGCCCTGGCCGGCGGCCAGGCGCTCGGCCAACTGCTCTTCGGACGGCAGGAACTCGATGGCGCGGTCCAGCTTGCCTCGGGCCTCCAGGTCGGCCATCAGGCGCTTGTACTCGGCAATCCGCTCGCGGGCGCGGCGGGCCGCCAGCGACAACGCCTGGGTCTGCTTGTAGTTGTTGCCCAGCACCAGGCCGGCCACTTCGTCGGTCATGCTGCCCAGCAGCTGGTTGCGCTGCTTCTCGGTCATGTCGCCACCCTGCACCACTTCGTTGAGCAGGATCTTGATGTTGACCTCGTGGTCGGAGCAGTCCACGCCGCCGGCGTTGTCGATGAAGTCGGTGTTGGTGGCGCCGCCATGCAGGCCGAACTCGACCCGGCCAAGCTGGGTCATGCCCAGGTTGCCGCCCTCGCCCACCACCTTGCAGCGCAGTTCGTTGCCATTGACCCGCAGCGCGTCGTTGGCCTTGTCACCGACGTCGGCGTGGCTCTCGGTGCTGGCCTTGACGTAGGTACCGATGCCACCGTTCCACAGCAGGTCTACCGGTGCCTTGAGTAGCGCATTGAGCAGCTCGGTCGGGGTCAGGCGGTCGGCTTCGATGGCGAAGCGCTCTTTCATCTGCGGGCTGATGGCGATGCTCTTGGCACTGCGCGGGAAGATCCCGCCGCCTTCGGACATGATGCTGGTGTCGTAGTCGCTCCAGGCCGAGCGCGGCAGGTCGAACAGGCGCTTGCGTTCGGCAAAGCTTGCGGCTGGCTCCGGGTTCGGGTCGATGAAGATGTGCAGGTGGTTGAACGCCGCCACCAGTTGCAGCTTGTCGGACATCAGCAGGCCGTTGCCGAACACGTCGCCGGCCATGTCGCCGACGCCAATGACGGTGATCGGGTCTTCCTGCACATTGATGCCGCGCTCGCGGAAGTGGCGCTGCACGCCCACCCAGGCACCGCGCGCGGTAATACCCATCTTCTTGTGGTCGTAACCGGCCGAGCCGCCCGAGGCGAAGGCGTCGCCCAACCAGAAGCCGTAGTCGATGGCGATGCCGTTGGCGATGTCCGAGAAGGTCGCGGTGCCCTTGTCGGCCGCCACCACCAGGTACGGGTCGTCATCGTCATGGCGCACCACGTTGGCCGGCGGTACCACGCCACCGTCCTTGAGGTTGTCGGTGATGTCGAGCAGGCCGGAAATGAAGATGCGGTAGCACGCCACGCCTTCGGCGGCGATCTCGTCACGGCTGCCGCCCAGCGGCAGGCGGCGCGGCAGGAAGCCGCCCTTGGCACCGACCGGCACGATGACCGAGTTCTTTACCTGCTGGGCTTTCACCAGGCCCAGCACCTCGGTGCGGAAGTCTTCCTCGCGGTCGGACCAGCGCAGGCCGCCGCGGGCGACGTTGCCAAAGCGCAGGTGCACGCCTTCGACCCGTGGCGAGTAGACGAAGATCTCGAACTTGGGCACTGGTTTAGGCAGTTCGGGGATCAGCTTGGGGTTGAACTTGAAGCTGAAGTACGACTTGTTGTGGCCGTTGGCGTCCGGCTGGTAGAAGTTGGTGCGCAGGGTGGCCTTGATCAGGTCCAGGTAGCGACGCAGGATGCGGTCTTCGTTGAGCACCTGCACGTCGTCCAGCGCGGTCAGGATGGCTTGTTCCAGGCGCAGTTGCTTGTCATCCAGGTCTTCCTGGGTGAGCTTGCGCGCCAGGTAGAAGCGGGTCTTGAACAACCGGGTCAGCTCGCGGGCGATCTCGGTGTGGTTGTTCAGGGTGCTGGCGATGTAGCCCAGGTCGAAGCCCAGGCGAATCTGCTTCAGGTAACGGGCGTAGGCGCGCAGCAGCGCCACGTCGCGCCATGGCAGGCCGGCGGTCAGCACCAGGCGGTTGAAGGCGTCGTTCTCGGCATCGCCGCGGACGATGTGGATGAAGGCATCCTGCAGGGTGTCGTTGAGCTGCTGGATGTCCAGGCTCAGGCCTTCGCTGTAGGTGAAGGCGAAGTCGTGGATCCAGTAGCCGCGGCCACTGGCATGGCGCAGGCGATACGGGAACTCGCCGAGCACGCGCAGGCCAAGGTTCTCCAGGATCGGCAGCACGTCGGACAGCGCCAGCGGCGTGTCGGCGTGGTACAGCTTGCAGTGCAGGGTGCGTTCCCCGACCTGGGTCAATGGCTGGTAGAAGCTCATCGCCAGCGGCTTGCTTTCCGACAGGTTCAGCACGTGCTGCAGGTCGACCACTGCCGAGTGCGCGGCGAAGCGCTCGCGGTAGCCAGCCGGGAAACCTTTGGGGAAGTCGGCGAGGATGTTGGTGCCCTGGGCTTCGCCGAAGTTCTCGATCACCAGTGCCGAGTAGTCGTCATGCCACGAACGGCAGGCCTGGATCACTTCGCGTTCCAGCTGCTGCGGGTCGATGTCGATGCGGTTTTTCGGGTCTACCCGCAGAATCAGCTGAACCCGTGCCAGCACCGATTCGGAGAAGAAGGTCCAGAACTCGCAGTCGCTGGCCTTCAGGCGCTCCATCAGCACCTGCTGGATCTTCTGCCGCACTTCGGTGGAGTAGATTTCCCGCGGTACATAGGCCAGGCAGTAGCAGAAGCGGCCGTACGGGTCCTTGCGCAGGAACACGCGGATCTTGTTGCGTTCCTGGATCTGCACGATCGACATGACGGTGCTGAACAGCTCGTCGACCGGGGTCTGGAACAGGTCGTCGCGCGGCAGCACTTCCAGCACCTGGGCCAGTTCCTTGCCCAGGTGGGCCTTGGGATCGAAGCCCGAGCGGCGCTCGACTTCGGTGACCTTCTGCCGGATATAAGGGATGGCATGCACGCTTTCACCGTACACCGACGAGGTGTACAGGCCCATGAAGCGGTGCTCCTTGATCACCTTGCCGTCGGCGTCCAGCTGGCGGATCGACACGTAGTCCGGGTAGGCCGGGCGGTGTACGCGGCTTGGCAGCGCGGCCTTGGCGAACGACAGCAGCAACGGTTCGTTGAGGTAGGCCACGGCGTAGTCTTCGATGCGCAGCTCGTCGCTCGTCAGGCCCACGCGCAGGCGGCGCGGCAGGCCGAGGAACGACTGCTCGTCGTAGACCATCTGGCCGCCATCGGCGTCGCCCTTGACGGTGAATTCTTCATAGCCCAGGAAGGTGAAATGGTTGTCCAGCAGCCACTCGAGGAACGCCTTGACCTCGCCCTTTTCGTGCTGCGCCGGGCCAAAGGCGGTCTGCTCCACCTCCGCCACCACTTCACGCAGCTTGGCCTTCATCGGTTCGAAGTCGGCAACCACCACCCGCACCTCGGCCAGCACCTGCTCGATCTCGCGGGCCAGTACCGTCAGCTCGGCGGCGTTGGCGCAACGGTCGATCTCCAGGTACATCAGCGACTCATGGCGTACGCCCTCGCCCTGGGTGCCCTTGGGCAGCAGTTCAAGCAGCTCGCCCTTGGCGCCGCGGCGCACGCTTAGCACGGTGGTCTGCAGGGTGTGGATGCTGTAGCCGCGGCGGTTGAGCTCGGTGCGTACCGAGTCGACCAGGAACGGCAGGTCGTGGTGCAGCACTTCGACCACGCTGTGGGTCGATTGCCAGCCATTGCGTTCGTAATCGGGGTTGTACACACGTACTTGCGGGTATTCGGGGTCGAAACGCTCGATGATGCGCCAGGCTGACAGGGTGCAGCCGGCCAGGTCGGAAAGCCTGCGTTGGGTGAGTTCGTCCAGAGAGATGATGCCGAAGAACTGCTCGGCGAACAGCGCGACTTGTGGCAGGGACTGTTCGCTGATGTGCTGCGCCAGGGCCGCTTGCAGTTGATGCTGGAAGTCGGCTTTGCTGGCTGCGGTGAAGAACGCCATCTGTGGTACTCCGCTTGGGCTTTGTAATAATTGAAGCGTCGCTGCGTGCGCCGTGTACGGATCAACGATAGCCAACCCGTGGCAAGGCGGACGGTAAAACCAGGCGTTGAACGTGCGCAGGCACGCCCAGGGCTCGCCGAAGCTTAACGACTGATCGGTCATCAAGGCTTGCAGCGCTGCGACAATTTCGGTCAAGGGGGGGTAACTTTACGTTTATGCCTGTCGGCAAGACTGTCAGAATTCCCTTCCGTTTCCTTTGATCCGAGCCTTGTCCATGCAAATCAATACTGCCCTGCTGTTCGCCACCCCTTGCGATGACGAGGAAGACAACATGGCGACCCTGTGCTGTCACAGCGACAAGGGTCAGATGTTCCTGCTGACCCGCTACCCGGACGAAGACACCGTCGACCTGACCCTGGATGACGAGCCGTCGACGCTGGATGGCCTGAAAGTGACCCTGAGCGCCAAGCGCCTGCTGATCGAAGTGGCGGCCGGCGACCGGGATGCGCTGAAGGGGGATGAGGTGCTGGAGATCAACCTGACCAGCGAGTTGAGTGACATGGATGAAGTGAAGGAAACCCTGGAGAACATCCTGGCCGGGACCGGCACCTTCGTTTGCGAGCTGTGACGAACTGAATACCGGCGCTGCCCCTGTGGGAGCGGGCATGCCCGCGAACACCGGCACAGCCGGTGCCATCCATCGCGTCGCCTGCTTCGCGGGCTTGCCCGCTCCCACAGTGATCGCGCCAATTTTTTAGGTTTTGTGCAAGGCAGTTCCCCCACAACGATCATGCCAGCGCCTGCTGCATCTCCAGAGCCTGCACCCGCAACGCCTGGCAAAACGGCTCCACCGCCGCCGACGCCGGCCGGTGGTCCGGCCTGATCAGCATCACCTGGTACGGCACCGACACCCGCAACCGCCGGATCGGCAACCCGCCCTGCGCCGCCTCCAGCCCGCTCAGCGGGTTGATGATCGCCACCCCGAGGCCCTGCCTGACCATGGCGCACACCGAGGCAGCACTGGTGGTCTCGATGACCGTACGGCGGTTCACCCCTGCCGCGCGAAAGTGCTGGTCCAGGCGCTGCCGGTAGGTGTCCAGGCTGGCCAGGTTGATGAAGTCGACCTCGTGGAAATCGCTCAGCTCCAGCTCGGCCCTGGCCTGCAACGGGTGCCCGTCGGGCAGCACGCACACCATGTTGGCGCTGAACAGCAATTCGCCGTAGGCGCCACGCGGTATCTGTTCTACCTCGGTCAGGCCCAGGTCATGCTGCTGGGCAACCAGCGACTCCTCCAGCAACGGCGATTCCTGCGCCAGGATACTCACGCTCACGCCCCGGTGCTGCTGGTGAAAGCGCTGGCAAGCCTTGGGCAGCAAGGTCTGGGAAAACAGCGGCAGGCAGGTAATGGCCAGCCGGCCCTGCTCGAAATTGCGGATGGCCTGGGCAAAGCGGTCGATGCGCTCCAGCCCTACGTAGGCCCGTTCAACCTCCTCGATCAACAGCAGCGCCTGGGCCGTCGCCACCAGGCGGCCACCTTCGCGCTCGAACAGGTTCAGCCCGGTTACCTGCTCCAGCCGCGCCAGCTCACGGCTGACGGTGGGCTGCGAGGTAAACAGCAGGCGCGCAGCACCGGTGACGCTGCCAGCGGCCATGATGGCGCGGAACACTTCGATATGGCGGACGGACAGTTTCACGGGCAACACCTGGCAAGTCGGCAATGGTCATATCAGATATGAATGGCTGACAGAAAAATAGCTATTTTTCTGAATTCCTGCTTTGGCTCATCCTCGTGGCCTTCCTTATATGAGTAGCGCCGCCATGACTGCACCCTTCACTCTTCTGGCCGAGGCTGTCCGCCAGCACGGCTCGCCGCTGTGGGCCTACGACGCCGGCACCATCGCCGAGCGTGTCGAACAGCTGAAGGTGTTCGACACCGTGCGCTTCGCCCAGAAGGCCAACCCCAACCTGCATGTGCTGCGCCTGATGCGAGCCCACGGCCTGGTGCTGGACGCAGTGTCGCTGGGCGAAATGGAACGGGCGTTTGCCGCGGGCGCCATCGTGGGTGGCGACCCTGCCGGCGTGGTGCTGACCTGCGACGCGCTGGACCGGCCGACCCTGGAGCGGGTGGTGGCCTCGAAGATCGAAGTCAACGCCGGTTCCATCGACATGCTGCGCCAACTGGGTGAACGCTCACCCGGCCACCGCGTGTGGATCCGCATCAACCCCGGCTTTGGCCATGGCCACAGCCGCAAGACCAACACCGGCGGCGAAAACAGCAAGCACGGCATCTGGCACGAAGAGCTGGGCGAAGCGCTGGCCTGCGTGAAAACCCATGGCCTGCACCTGGTAGGGGTGCACATGCACATCGGCTCGGGGGTGGATTACCTGCATCTGGAGCAAGTGGCGCGCTCGATGATCGAGCTGATCGGCCGCCTGGGCGTGGACATCGAGGCGTTTTCCATTGGCGGCGGCCTTTCCACCCCGTACCGCAGCAGCGACACACCGGTCGACCTGCAACGCTACGCCCGGACCTGGGCCGTGGCCCGCAAGGAAATAGAAGCGATGCTGGGCCACCCCGTGCGCATGGAGATCGAGCCAGGGCGCTTCCTGGTGGCAGAATCGGGCTACCTGGTGGCCGAGGTACGCGCCGTGAAGCAGGCGGGCCGCAACACCTTCGTCATGATCGACGCCGGTTTCAACGACCTGATGCGCCCGGCGATGTACGGGGCCTACCACCGCATGACCCTGCTCGACGCCGACGGCCAGCCGGTTGACCGCCCACGGCAGCCGACCGTGGTGGCCGGGCCGCTGTGCGAGTCGGGAGATGTGTTTACCCAGGATGACCAGGAACTGACCCCGCACGACCTGCCCCAGGCGCAGGTGGGTGATCTGCTGGTGATCCACGACGCCGGGGCCTATGGCGCGTCGATGTCGTCGAACTACAACAGCCGGCCGTTGCTGCCGGAGTTCCTGATCGAGGATGGAGCGCTACGGATGATTCGCCGCAGGCAGACGGTGCAGGACCTGCTGGGCCTGGAGGCAGGCTTCTAACTATCGACGTGGATTGCAGTCGAGCCCATCGATGGCACGGGCTTCGCCCATGTTCGCGGGTAAACCCGCTCCCACAGGTACGGCGCCGGGCTCGAGGGCAGTGCCGTACTTGTGGGAGCGGGTTTACCCGCGAAAGGGCCGGCCCGGGCAACACATCAGCTGATGCCCTGCCCCACCGTCCATTGCCCCGCCCCACACAATCCGGGTACCCTTTTTTCCTCCCGGTCTCCCCAGGCATGACTGCATGATCATTCGCCAAAGCATCGCTGCAGACCACCCGCAACTGCTCGATATCTGGCTGCGCGCCGTGCGCGCCACGCACCACTTTCTGCAAGCGTCCGACATCGACGCGCTGCTGCCGCAATTGCGCGACGTCTACCTCCTGGCCGTCGAGCTCTGGGTCGCGGTTGACACCGAAGACCGCCCGCTGGGCTTCATCGGCTTCAATGGCAACCACGTGGAAATGCTCTTCGTCGCCCCCGAGCGCCATGGCCAGGGCATAGGCCGCGCGCTGCTGGATTTCGGCCGCCAGAAGCACAACGTTATGAGCGTCGATGTCAACGAGCAGAACCCGCAGGCGGTGGGGTTCTACCGGCACTATGGTTTCATCCAGACCGGCCGTTCACCGCTGGATGGCGAAGGCCGGCCGTTCCCCTTGCTGCATATGAGCCTGCCCGCACAGGCTTGATTTCCGGGGCCGCATTGCGCCCCGCCGCTGTTACAAATTCGCGAGACAGACCAAAGGTATGAACCCGACGCGCTATAGCACCGTGGCCAAGGACTTGATGGAAGGCATCGCCAGTGGCCGCTACCCGGTGGGTAGCCTGCTGCCGACCGAGTTCGAGCTGTGCGACCTGTACGATGTGAGCCGACACACGGTGCGCGCGGCGATCAACCAGTTGCTCAACCAAGGGCTGGTATCGCGGCGCAAGCGCGTGGGCACCCGGGTGGAGGCCAGCAGCCCGCGCGGTGGCTACTCGCAGTCACTGGCCAGCGTGGCGGACCTGGCGCACCTGGCGGAAACCCAGCAACGGGAAATCCAGGACGTGCGCCACTTCGTCGCCGACCTGAGCGAGGCGGCGCGGCTGGGGCTGGTACCGGGCGAGCACTACTTCTGCGTGTCGAGCATCCGTGTCGACCGCGTGCACAACGCGGCGCCGCTGTGCTGGACCGATGTGTACGCGCAGCGCGACTATGCCGAGGTCATCGAGTTGGCCCGCGAGCACCCCGACCAACTGATTGCGGGGCTGATCGAGCAGCACTATGGCCGGGCGATCGCGGTGGTCGACCAGCAGGTGCGGGCAGTATTGCTGACTGCGGAAATGGCCCGGGTGCTGAAGGCCGAGGCAAGCGCGCCGGGGCTGAAGATCATTCGCCATTACCGCGAGGAAAACGGCGACCTGATGGCGGTGTCCGAGACGGTGCACCCGGATGATCGCTTTACCCTGATTACCCAGATGCGCCGGGATCGGTCGCCGTCCTGATCGGGCCATCGGGGCCGCTATGCGGCCCATCGCCGGCAAGCCAGCTCCCACAGAGATAGCGCCTGGCTTGAGGACAATGCGATCG